>CANSOY010000060.1 GCA_947648765.1 uncultured Clostridium sp. | reverse complement strand
TATCTACAGCAACAACCTTAAATGTAAAAAGAGATGCAACAAGACCAATCGTAACCCTATATAAGGGAGAACAAGTATTAGGACAAGGTTTCCGTATTACATTAAATGCAGAAGACCACGCATCCAACTTAGCAGATGGAGTAGAAGGAGAAAATAAAGCAGGAAAAAGATATAACTATAGACATAAACTAGCACCAGATATGACCTATACGGATACAATGACACAAAATGCAACACAACTTTATACAAACCTAGCCATCGATAAAACCTATGATATGTATGTAGTAGTAACAGATAATGCAGGAAATAAGACAGCGAGTGATGTCATATCCAAACCCGCATTATGGGTAAGTAAGAACGAGGGAAACATTGGAGAAACAGGAACGCATAATGCAAGAACATACTACCAAGGAAATATCGATGTATCCTTAACAGGACAAGATAGAAACAATGTAGATATAAAGAAAGTAACGTATCAGATAACAGGAACAGCGACAGAAAATGGAACAATGGATGGAAATAGTTATAATAAAGGACAAGCGTTACCAGGAAATGAGATAGAAGTAGTCCATAATGAAACAAAGACAATACCAGTAAGAGCAGATGGAAACTGGACAGTAGTTGTACGAAACTATAACAAAGAAAATGTAGTAGTAAGTACAAATACATTAGAGGTAACAAGAGATACAGTAAATCCTACCTTAAATCCAATCGAAGTAATTGGAACAGAAGGAGAGAAAGGATATTATCGAGAAGGAATAACCATCAATATATCAGGAGCAGTAGAAGATACATCCCTTAAGAAGATGGTATATAAAGTAACAGGAACAGCAACGACAAGTGGAAAAGTAGGAGATAGAAATGTAAGTGCCGGAAATGTAGATACAGGAGAAATCACGTTTAATAATAGTACAAGTTTTGAAATAACAGCAGATGGAACATGGACAGTAGAGGCAGTAGTAAGTGATAAATCTGGACGACCAACAGCAACAAGAACAACAACAAATGTACGAGATACAGTAGCACCTACGATAACAAGTTTCAAAGGAACAATAACATGGGATGTAACAACGGGAAGTGGAACCCTAACAGCAACAAATACAGATTTTGGAGTAAGTGGACAAGCAACAGGTGGAGGATACACATACTACTTAGGAAGTACAAAGAAAGCACAAACAACAGAAAATTCTTATGCATATACAGGGCTAAATGGTGTACCCAAAGTAATAGCAAAGGATAAAGCAGGAAATGTAAGCGAAAGTATATGGACAAAAGACACTGTAATCAATTTCCCATATAAAGGACAAGCACAATCCTTAACATTAGCATCAGGAAAATATAAACTAGAAGTATGGGGAGCCCAAGGAGAAGGCTCTGGCGGAAGAGGAGGATATTCGGTTGGTAATATGAACTTGCAAGAGGTTACCGTTGTATATAGTTTCGTTGGAGGAACAAACGGCTTTAATGGTGGTGGGACAGGAGGTTACTCTGGAGGAGGAGGAACTGATTTTAGGATAATCAACAATACTTATAACGATAGGGTCATTGTGGCAGGAGGAGGAGGAGGAGCACCTTTATACCCAAGTGGTTCACATAATATACAAGGGTGCCATGGTGGTGGAACGACTGGAGGAAGCGCTAGCGGTTCCAACAACACAACTAACCTTACGACGGGTTTTGGAGGCACGCAGAGTGCTGGTGGCGGGCGAGGAACTACGACGGGTGCTAGCACGTGGTTCGGGAGCGCTGGCGGATTTGGCGTTGGAGGGAAAGGTGGAGTTAATTCGGGCACTGGGGCTGGCGGTAGTGGCGGGGGGGGATGGTTTGGTGGAGGAGGTGGTATGTATGAGGGTCAGGGTCCTAACTACGCGTCTGGCGGTGGTGGCGGATCAGGCTATGTTTTGACAGCTTCTTCATACAAACCGACTGGCTATGCCCTAGGTGCAGATTATTTCTTGTCTAGTGCTCAAACTATCGCAGGAAACCAATCTTTCCCAAAGCCAGGTGGAGGAACAGAAACGGGACACAGTGGTAATGGATATGCTAGAATTACCTTAGTGGAATAAGGTATACTCTATATATACTTGTTGATTGGAAAACTACTTCACTTTTGGAGTAGTTTTTCATTTTTTAATGTATTGCAACTTTTTTGGTTTTAGTATACAATGTTGGTAACTCGAAAAGAAGAGGAGTAAAAATGAGAGAAGAAAAGGAACAAGCGAAAGAAACAACAGAAAATACAGAAAAAGTAGAGGAAACAAAAGTAGAAGAAAAGAAGAAAGGTTGGACTATTAACAAAGTTACCATATGGCGAATTTTAGCATACTTTGCTTTATACAGTTTTCTGGGATTTGTGATTGAAACAGCCTATGGATTTTTAACACAAGGCAAGTTAGAGAGTAGACAAAGTTTCCTATATGGACCATTTTGTGGTATCTATGGTGTTGGTGCAGTTATTATGATAGTTGCACTCCATCGCTTAGACCGAACAAAAAAATGGAAGTTGTTTGCCGGTGGCTTTATAGTAGGGTCTGTTACCGAATACTTTATGAGTTTAATTGGCGAAATTCTATTCCATGTAAAATGGTGGGACTATTCTGGTATGTTCTTGAGCATTGGCGGTCGTATTTGCCTGTTATATTCCATTTTCTGGGGTATTTTAGGGATTTATCTTGTCGGACATCTTAATCCAAAGATTGACCGATTTTTAGACAAGATAAAAAGCAAAATGAAGCCAAAGACAGCAAAGTTTTTAATTGCTTCCCTTACAATTTTTCTTTTTGTAGATTTTTGTATTACGGGATTGGCTTTGAAAGCCTTTAATATCCGTATGATAGTAGAACACGATATTGATGTTTCCGATAAGGAAAGTGTTGTAAGACAGTATCATGCAATCTATGATAACGAAAAGCGTTCCGAATTTATCCATCGCCTTTTCAGTGACCGAAAAATGATACGCACATTTCCAAACTTGAAAATTCGCGACAAAAATGGAGACATGGTATATTTTGACGCAATACTATCAGATATACAAGCATACTATTTCAAAATCAACTTAAATTTGAAAGGATAGGGGTAAAAAAATATGAACAAGAAAACAAGAAATTTAATCATTATTGGAGCAGTCGTAGTCGTTGTAGCAATTTTAGTTGTCGCAGGTATCTTTCTAGGAAAAGATATCTTAGATAAAGGAAAACTAGTAAAAGAAGTAGAAACCATTGCAAAATTAGACATTACAAAGGACAAATTCGATACCGAAATCAAAACAAGCGGAAACTATGGAAAAGTAGAGTCTGCTATTAAAGAATATTTTAACGAATATGCAGACAACCTACAAACATCTATGAACGCTATTTCAGAAGAAAAACTACAAGGAATTATGTCAGATAGCAATTTCCAAGGAGAAGACAAAAAATTTGAGAAAGTGCTACAAGATATTAAAGAAACCAGAGAAGCATTTAACGGTGGTATGGACAAACTAATTGCACAAATGGAAGAGACTAACATTATGGCTAAGATTGAAGAAAAAGGTGTTAGCAAGAAATATCAAGACCTTTACCGTGAGTTAATGTTTGATAAAAACATCATGGACCAAGTAAAAGAACAACAAGAACAATTAAAGAAATCCAAAGATGACCTAAATAAAATATTAGACTTAAATGAGAAAGTATACCAGTTATTAGCAGCAAACTCAGGAAAATGGAGTTTCCAAAACGGAAAACTTAGATTTAGCGACGAAGGTGTATACAACCAATACAACGACATTATGAAGGAAGCAGACAGTCTAAACTAATCGATTGATACATGTACAAAAGAAACCTTTCATCTAAAAAGATGGGAGGTTTCTGCTGTCTACAAGAAAGGATATGAAGTTATGATACAAAAAGATGCACTAGGAATACCAGGAACCGGAATAGAGTATTTGAAACTACCAGCAGGACAAGAAGATTTAGAAAGTCGAATGGTAGAATTTTACGAGATACGAAATTTTTTGGTAGAAGTAGCAAACAGCAACTTGCTACCAGAGTTTCAAGGAAAGCATAAAGCCCTACAGTTTATTAGCTATGGCGATACCGAAATGGTGTATGTTTTATCCGTAGACGATAGAAAATATACCATGCTATTAGGACAACCTGCTACGCAATTTGGTGTTGTCAAAAGAGAATATGAAAATCTAAAAATGCTAGGACGTAATCATCCTGAAAGTGTAGTTGTTCCAATGCAATATTTTGCAGACGAAAAAGGTAAACATGAGTTATATATTACCCCATATTTGTACCAAGCAAGATGTGTCGGGATTGAAACAAGACAATGGGGAGCATGGGTACCAGAACCATTTTATCGTTTCGAGGATTTTTCGCAAGAGGAAAGAAGTGCAATCAACTCTTGTATGATAGCAAGATTAGTCCAATATTTTGATACCAAGAACAATTTAGGAATTGGTGCGTGTCATTTAGGCGGAGGAGATTTTGTATTAGAAAAAGGCTATGAAAATGAGGCTATTTCGCACGAGAATATCCTAAAAAGGATGAAATTGATTGCGGCAAGGGAATTACTATCAATGAGCATGGAAGAATATATGGAGCGAATTCAAAAGGAATTCTTGCAAAGAACATATTATCGCTCGGAAGAAGAACGAGATCCGTCTATCCAAGTAAACCACAAACTAAAAAGTCCTATGACAGTAAAAGAAATCCAAACTGGAATTGCCTTAGGACTAAGACTTAGAGAAAGACAAAAAGAGCAAGAAGAGAAATAAGCATTAAATTAGGAGGTAGAATATGGATATAGTAAACAATATAGCCTATGCAAATGATACGATGGACCAAGATATAAAAGTAGTAGAATCAAAAGTAATTACAGATTTATATTTGTTATTAACGTTTTCAAATGGTGAAATGAAAATTTTTGATGCAACAATATTGTTACAATATCCAGCATATCAAAAGTTAAAGGACTTTGCATTTTTCCAAAAAGCATACATCGATAAAGGTGTTGTTACTTGGAATAATGGAGAGATAGATGTAGCGCCAGAAGAAATGTATAAAAATAGTTTCCCTTATGAAACGGATTAGAGCAGAAAAGAAAACAAAGTTTTGTTAAAAACTTGACGTTGGAGTATTTTTTTTGTATAATGAATATAATAATAGTGATAAGCAATTATCATGAATAAAAAAGTTAGAATACCCTTGCTAAAGTAGGGAATTAAAAAAGTAGGAATATCCTTGCCAGAGTAGGAAATTAAAAAAGTAGGAATATCCTTGCCAAAGTAGGAGAATAAAACAGTAGATATGGCAGTCAAAAGAGATTGCCATATCTTTTGAATTAAGGAGCAATTATGAAAAATTTGAAAATCTACTATATTAGTGAAAGTTATATCAATTATTTAAGACAATTTGATAAAAATGTAGCATATAATAAAAATACAACAAGACCATACATAGGAGTTGTATATACCTATAATAACTACAACTATTTTGCACCACTAGCGTCGCCAAAACCAAAACATAAAAATATTAGCTCAAAGGCGATTGACATTTTCAAAATTAAAGATGGCGAATTAGGAGTTGTTAATATCAATAATATGATACCTACACCAATCGAAGAACTAACAGAAGTATTGCCAACCATAACAGATATAAAATATAAAAAGATGTTAGAAGGGCAATTAACATTTTTGAATAATCATAAAGCAGATTTATTTAAGAAGATAACCTATTTCCAAAATATGTACAGAAAACATCATTTAAGTGAAAGTATTTTAGAGAGATGTTGCAATTTTATCCTGCTAGAGGAAAAGTTTGGGAAATATGTAGAAGGATAGTTTATCTTACGAAACAACTTTAATAGATTAGAACAGGAACCAAACACTTGCCTCCCGTCATACCTTAGAGTAAGATGGGAGGTTTTTATGGATTATGAAATTATGATGAATGGAAATGTGCAAATTGGAGAAAAAGCACCAAAATTTGAGGCAGATAGCACAATGGGAAAAGTTAGTTTGGAAGATTATGCAGGCAAATGGCTGGTATTTTTCTCACATCCAGGAGATTTTACTCCAGTGTGTACAACAGAAATAATTGCTTTTAGTAAAGCAAGTCCGCATTTTGGAAAATTACATACGAATTTACTAGGACTTAGTGTAGATAGCAATAGTTCACATCTAGCCTGGCTTTATGATATTTATTGCAAGACAGGCGTACGAGTGTCATTTCCTATTATCTCAGACCGAAACGGTGAAATTGCTAGAAAATATGGTATGATGGCAAATTCCATCAGCAAAACTGAAACCGTACGAAATGTATACATCATAGACGGAGAAGGTGTGGTACGAGTAATTTTAATCTATCCAATGAATATTGGACGATGTATTCCAGAAATTTTGCGTATCTTAGAGGCGTTGCAAACAGCCGAAAAAAATGGAGCCTCTACGCCTGCAAATTGGGTACCAGAGCAACCAGTTATTATACCTTCGCCTAAAATATTTTCCGAATTGTTGGAAAGACCAAAAGAAAACAGTTGGTATTTACAATACCAGAACCCGCAAAAAGAAATAAAATAGGGAAAAATAGATAGCATTTTGCTGTCTATTTTTATGCTTAAAAACCTTGTCAAAAAATGATGACAATGGTAGAATAAAGAAAAATAGAAGGGGGATATTTTATGGAAAAATCAAAAAAAGGAAAAGTATTACCAATTATCATTGGCGTAATTGCAGCGATTGCAGTGCTTACAGTAGCAGTATACTTCATTTTGCTAGGAATGCAAAAAAGCAGTGTAGAAAAGACAGTCAATGAATTTTTCGCCAATCTAAAAGGTGGAAATGAAGAAGTAATCAATGAACAATTAAAACTAGAAGAAACCACTGGAACAGAAGAACAAACGGAAGGACTAACACAAGCAAGTTATGTCGCATTTTTCTCGAAATTAGATTACAAAATTGTTGAAACAAAAGCAAATTTTAAGAACGCGACAGTAACATTAGAAGTGACGAATAAAAATGTAGGAACTGTTTTCGCAAACTATATGGCAAAGGCCTTCCAATTAGCATTTGCATCTGCTTTTTCAAGTGAATATACAGATGAGAAAGTAGAAAAAGAATTAGAAGCATACTTGCAAGAACAGTTTAACTCAAACGATATTGAAAGCGTAACAAATACCGTAACCATAAAAATGAAGAAGGAAAAAGGAGAATGGACCATAGAAAGTGAAGAAGAGTCCAATAAATTATTAGATGCCGTTCTACCAGGATTTAAGCAAGCGGTAGAAACGATTTCGAAATCTTTTGAAAATATGAATTAAAAAATGAGGAAATAACTCTGTACCGTATCGTATAGAGTTATTTTTGCTAAAAATGTGTACGAAAACGCTAGAAATGCTGCCAAAAATGTGTAAATTATATCAAAAATATGTTAAAAAATGTGTAAGACGCATAAAAATATGATATAACGAAAGATACGAGCCACAAACGAGAATTCGTTTTTCGATGCGAAATTTGGCACAAGATGGTAATATAATCAATGTTCCGCTCTTTTTAGCAGAGTATACAACCAAGTTAATGGATTTCCAAGAAATGAAATAATTGCCAAATCATAAAATTTCTGGACTGCTAATTTTGCAAAAAACGGACATACTAAAAACAGAACCAAAAAGAGGAGGAAAAGCAAATGGAAGACAATCAAAAAATAAATTGTTCTGTGGCAACTTGTAAATATAATAATCGAAGAGATCAAGTATGTCAGTTAAAAGAAATCGTAGTAACACCAATTTATGGAGTTGAAACAAAACAATCTGACGAGTCAATGTGTTCAAGTTACAAAAATGTAGACCAAAAAACTTTTTAGAAAAGGCAAACAGTCTTGCGAAAAGGCAAGGCTGTTTTTTCGCAGAAAAGCATATTGACAAAACCAATATTTAACCCTAAAATGATAATAGAAAATTTACCAAAGAATAAGGAGGAAAAATATATGCCACTTGTAACAACGAAAAAAATGTTTGAAAAATCAATGGAGGAGCACTTTGCTATTGGAGCATTTAATGTGAATAATATGGAAATTATCCAGGGAATTGTAGATGCGGCAGCAGAAGAAAGCTCACCGGTTATCTTGCAAGCATCTTCGAGCGCAATTAAATATGCACGTATCGGATATTTACGAAAAATGGTAGAAGCAGCTCTACTAGAGCATCCAGATATTCCAGTTGCCCTTCATCTAGACCACGGACCAGATTTTGAAACCTGTAAAATGTGTATTGATAATGGATTTTCTTCGGTTATGATTGACGGCTCCAAATATGATTTTGAAGAAAATGTTGCTATTACCAAAAAAGTAGTAGAATATGCTCACAGCAAAGGTATTGCAGTAGAAGCTGAGCTTGGGAAACTAGCGGGAATTGAAGATGATGTTAATGTAGCAGCATCAGACGCTATGTATACTGATCCAGAGCAAGCAAGAGAATTTGTTGAAAGAACCAGTTGTGATTCCTTGGCCATTGCCATTGGAACAAGCCATGGAGCATATAAATTCAAAGGAGAAGCAAAATTACGTTTTGATATCCTACAAAAAGTAAAAGAAAAATTACCAAATACGCCAATCGTATTACATGGAGCATCTACGGTTATTCCAGAATTAGTAGAAATGTGTAATGAATATGGTGGAAATATCCCAGGAGCAAAAGGCGTTCCAGACGAGATTTTGCACGAAGCAAGTACTTTAGGTGTATCCAAAATCAATGTGGATACAGACCTACGTTTAGCCATGACAGCAGAAATTCGTAAAGCCTTCGCAGAAGACCCATCCAAATTTGATCCAAGATACTATTTAACACCAGCAAGAGATGCGGTAAAAAGAACGGTACAACATAAAATTCATGATGTGTTTGGTTCAAGCAACAAAGCATAAAAGAGAAGAGAGGATTGAAAATATCCTCTCTTTAATCGTCTTGATGTCTTTGCATATAGCGTTCAGCATCTTTTTTTGCAATTTCTTCACGTTTATCATAAAGTTTTTTTCCTTTTCCAATTCCCAGTTGCATTTTCACTTTATTTCCACGAAAATACAAAGAAATCGGAACTAATGTATAGCCTTGTTGTTTTATCATACCCACTAATTTGAAAATTTCTCGCTTGTGCAACAAAAGTTTGCGAGGGCGTAGCGGGTCGCGGTTAAAAATATTGCCAAACTCATAAGGACTAATGTGCATGGAATAAACATATACTTCACCATTCGTAATGGCAGCGTAACTATCTTTTAGATTTACCGTTCCACTGCGAATAGACTTGATTTCCGTGCCAGTTAAAACGATGCCGGCTTCCACGGTATCTTGGATGGTGTAGTTATGATATGCAACAGAATTTTTTGCAATTTGCTTACTGGAATTTGCCTTCATCTTTCTAACTTCCTTTCTTTCATTTGCTATCCATTATATCACTTATCT
>CANSOY010000059.1 GCA_947648765.1 uncultured Clostridium sp. | reverse complement strand
CATTCCTACTTAGTAGCCTAATTTATACTGTCCAACTTTTTGGGTTCAGTACAAAGAATGACTTTTTTGCGACGCTCAGCGTCTACACGGGTCAAGTCCGATCCTTCCATCTATCGTGAAGGGAGACTCGGTAGAATATATCTACAACATATAGTATATTCTTTAATTAACACTATTATACTCGAAAGTTTTCAAAATGTACATAGTTTTCGGAAAAGTTTTGGATTTTTCTTCCAAATAATTGAAAAAAGAAAGAATTTGTGATATAGTGCTAACAGGCTAGCAAGTGGCTAGCCTGTTTTATTAGAAAGGAATGAAATTATGTTTAATTTTGACCGAAAAACAATCTATATCATCCTTGCCATTCTAGTTGTTATGAACTTAGCACAATATTTAACCAATACACAAGCATTACTTGGTCTTGTTTTAACCTTACCAGGGGTTATTATGGCAATCTCTTTTCATGAGTTTGCTCATGCGTTTGTGGCAGACCGATTAGGGGACGACACACCAAAAAATGAGGGAAGATTAAACCTAAATCCATTATCTCATTTAGACCCAATCGGATTTACCTTATTATTGTTTGCCGGATTTGGTTGGGGAAGACCAGTGAATATTAACCCAGCACGATTTACCCGCAAACATTCTATGGAAACGGGAGAAGCCATTGTTGCTTTTGCAGGACCACTTATGAACTTTATTCTAGCAATATTATCGACAGCCATCTATTTTGTACTTTATCGTTTTGCAGCAAGTTTTATGCTATCGCAAACTGGTGGCATAATTGCTCTTATGCTACAAGGAATTATTATAACTAACATAGGACTTGGTGTTTTTAACTTGATTCCATTACCACCACTCGATGGTTCAAAAGTATTACTTTGCTTTTTACCACAAAAAGCAAAAAGTTGGTTCATTCAAAATGAGCAACTTTTCTATCTTGTATTTATCGTGATTTGGATTTCAGGAATCGCAAGTCAAGTAGTAGCACCAGCAATTACTGCAATGTATCAAGGATTAGTTGGCATATTTGCACGAATTTTTGGATTTACGATTTTATAATAAAAGAAGAAATAAAAGGAAAATATGGGGGAATAAAATGGAGAAAGAAGAGAAAACAGGAAAAGAACCAAAAAAGGTACCAACAAAATTAGCAATTGGACTAATTGGAGGAACGGCTGCAATAATTGTAGGAGGATTTGCGATTGCTTATATTATTTTTACGGACAAGCCACAAGAAAATTCACAAGAGCCAATCCAAGCAAATTATGTAGTAGGAAATGTAATTACAAATGAAACCTTAGTAAATGGAAATACGATTTTAGAACAAAACGAATTAACGAATGAAATTACAAACACTATGGCAAACGAAATGGAAACGCCAGAAGAAACCGAAAAACAGGAGCAAACAGATACAACTGAAAAGAAAGAGGAAACGAAGAAGGAAGAAAATAGGAAAACAGAGAAAAAAGAAGAAACCAAAAAAGAACCAGTTAAGCAAGAACCAACCAAACAAGAAACTTCTAAACAAGAAGAAACACCAGTTAAAAAAGAGCCAACGATTGTAAAGACAGAAGAAGAGAAACAATTAACGAAAAGCGAAACAAAATATGGACTTACAACCAATACCTATACGGTCACAACATACAATGTATATAGCGATGGCAGTAAAAAAGAAAAAACAGTCAAACAAAAACTGAAAAATCAGGAGAATTTAGTGCTACAACAGCAGAACTATTACCAGAAGCAAGACAACTAAAAAGCCAAAATGCTAGTTTAATCAATGGGGTATTAGGCTATGTAAATGATTATCGAGCAGAGGCGAAAGTAGAAAAGATTACATTGGATACTAAATTGACAGAAGCAGCCTGTGCAAGGGCAATGGAAATGGCGTATACAAAAAACATGAGCCATACTAGACCAAATGGCAAAAGTTGTTTTACAATCTTAAAAGATATGAGCATTTCCTACATGGCTTGTGGCGAAAATATTGCAATGGGACAAAGAAGCGCAAAAGCAGTTGCTACTAGTTGGAAAAAGTCAGAAGGGCATTATAAAAATATGATAAGCTCAGCATACGGAAAAATTGGTATTGGCGTTATGAACTACAATGGAACCTATTATTGGTGTCAATTATTCACAAATTAAGGAAGGAAAAACATGAGAGATATTTTAACATTAGGGATTGAGTCCAGTTGTGATGAAACCTCTGCTAGCATTGTACGAAACGGTAGAGAAGTTTTATCCAATGTGATCCATTCCCAAATCGAAATTCATAAACAATTTGGTGGCGTTGTACCAGAGATTGCCTCTCGTAGCCATGTAGAAGCAATTTCAAGCGTTACTGAAGAGGCTTTGGAAAAAGCAGGCGTTACGTGGCAAGATATTGACCTCATTTCTTGTACCTATGGACCAGGTTTAGTTGGTGCGCTATTGGTAGGAGTGTCCTATGCCAAAGGACTCAGTTATGCTTTGAAAAAGCCACTTATTGGGACAAACCACATTGAGGGACATATTGCAGCCAATTATATTTCCCACCCAGAACTAAAACCACCATTCCTTTGTATGGTTATATCAGGAGGACATACTCATTTAATTCATATTAAAGACTATAACGAATTTGAAATTTTAGGAAAAACACGTGATGACGCAATCGGAGAAGCATTTGATAAAGTGGCAAGAGTGATAGGACTTGGTTATCCAGGAGGACCAAAGATTGATGTACTTGCCAGACAAGGCAAACCAACCATTGAAATGCCAAAAACTCATTTTGATAACTTAGATTTCAGCTTTAGTGGAATTAAGACTCATATCATTAATCTACACCACAAGAATCCAGACATTGAACATGCAGATTTATGTGCAAGTTTCGAAAAAGCAGTTACGGAAATCTTACTGGAAAATACAAAAAGAGCAGCCGAAAAACTAAACATCAAAACAATTGCATTAGCAGGTGGCGTTTCTGCCAATGGATATATTCGTGAGCAGTTTGGATTACTGGAAAAAGAGGGATATCACATTTATTATCCAGACCCAATTTTGTGCACGGATAATGCAGCCATGATAGCCTCTAGTGGTTACTATAACTATTTAGGAGGAATGCGTTCAGACCTCAGATTAAATGCAATACCAAATTTGAAGATAGAAGGATAAAAGATATGGCAGTATATGCAATTGCAGATTTGCATCTTTCCTTAGATGGGACAAAGTCTATGGACATTTTCGGACCAAACTGGGAAGGATATATGGAAAAAATAGAGGAGCATTGGAAACAAACTGTAAGCGAAGGCGATACAGTTGTTCTTGCTGGAGATTTTTGCTGGGCAATGCAATTACAAGAAGCCTATGAAGATTTTGCTTGGATTGAAAAACTACCAGGAAAAAAGATTTTACTAAAAGGAAACCATGATTATTGGTGGAATACCATTACTTGTATGCGAAACTACTTAAAAGAGCAAGGATTTCAAACCATCGATTTTCTATACAACAATAGTTACTGTATCGAAGATGTGATCTTAGCAGGAACTAGAGGCTGGACGTTCAATGGAGAAGATAATGCAGATAAGATTATCCAAAGGGAAAATCAAAGACTAGAACTTTCATTAGCAGATGGAAGAAACCGTTTTGGAAAAGACAAAGAAATGGTTGCATTCATTCATTATCCGCCAATTGTTCGAGGAACTGGAAATGAAGTTCGAGATACCGTTTTCTTACAAACCTTACAAAAATATGGCGTAAAACGATGTTATTATGGACATCTTCACGGTGGAGCACACAAAGAAGCATGTGAAGGAGAATATGATGGAATAACTTTCAAACTCATTAGTGGGGACTATACCAATTTTTCTTTTGTGAAAGTTGTGTGAAACTCATTGCTAGAAATGGAAAAATGAGATAAAATACGAACAGAAGCAGGAAGTAAAACACTGCAATAGAGGAAAGGAATTTGTTATATCGGTGCTATGATGTAGCAAGTTCCTTATTTTATGTACTTTTTCTAAGAGAAAGTCTTGATAAATCTGGAATTTATGATATAATAAATAAGCGTTTTGAAAAGAGAAATGAAAGGAAGAATAAAAATGAGTATGAAAATTGAGAAGACAGACAAAGCAAATGAATTAAAATTAGAGTTTACAATCGAGGCTGCTAAATTTGACGAGGCAATGAAAAAAGTATATGCAAAAACTGCAAAATATTTTTCAATCCCAGGATTTCGTAGAGGAAAAGCACCAATGCAAATGGTTGAAAAGCAATATGGTTCTTCCATCTTTTATGAAGATACCTTCAACGAGATTGCTCCAGAAATCATGGAAAAGGAATTAGCAGAAAACAAAATTGAAGCAGTTAGCAGACCAGAAATTGATATTAAACAAATTGGAAAAGGGCAAGACCTAATCTTTACAGCAGTAATCCAAACAAAACCAGAAGTAAAATTAGGTACCTATAAAGGGATAGCTGTAGAAGCACCAGAATATGTCGTAACAGAAGCAGACATTGATCACGAAATTAGCCATATGGCAGAAAGAAATGCAAGACTTGTTACCGTGGAAGACCGCCCTGTTGAAATGGGAGATAAAACTACCATTGATTTTGAAGGTTTTGTAGAGGGAAAACCATTTGAAGGTGGAAAAGCAGAAAACTATGACCTAGAAATCGGAAGCAATACTTTTATTCCCGGGTTTGAAGATCAAATTGTTGGAATGAAGATTGACGAGCAAAAAGACATCCAAGTAAAATTCCCAGAAGAATATTTTTCAAAAGAATTAGCAGGAAAAGATGCAACTTTCAAAGTAACCCTACATAAAATTCAAAAGAAAGAATTACCAACCATTGATGACGAATTTGCAAAAGATGTTAGCGAATTTGACTCATTAAAAGAATTGAAAGCAAGCATTGAAGAAAACAAGAAAAAAGAAAACGCAGAACGTAGCAAATATGAAACAGAAGAAAATGTGATTAAAGCAGTTTGCGAAAATGTAGCCATCGATATCCCATCTGGAATGGTTGAAACCGAAATCGATAATATGATGAAAGATATGGAAGGCAGACTTTCGTATCAAGGGCTTAATATGCAACAATACTTAAGTATGTTAAATCAAACAGAAGCAGACCTAAGAAAAAACTTTGAAGAACAAGCAAAAACATCGGTTAAAACAAACTTAGTCTTAGAAGCAGTTGCAAAGGCAGAAAAGATTGAAGCAAGTGAAGAAGATGTAACCGCAAGATTAAAAGAAATGGCTGAAAAATATAACAGACCAGAAGACGAAATCTTAGCGAATACCAATATTCGTGATTATGTAACAAGAGGAATGAGCGTTGAAAAAACAATCGACTTCTTAGTTAAAAATGCAAAAACTACCGTTAAGAAAATTGAAACAAAACATGACCACGAACACCATACGGGAGAAACAAAAAAGACAGAGAAAAAAGCGAAAACAGAAAAGAAATAATAGGAAGTAAGGAAAAAGTTAGAGGCATCAAAATCTCTAACTTTTTTCAAATGAATAGAAAGAAAAGGAACGAAACCAATGAAAGAAGTTTTGAAGAAATATAAAGTTGTATGGATTGCCATTGTATTTAGTTTACTTGTAGAAATATTTGTTTGCAATTATGGTTTCTGGCGTTCTCTTTTGGGAGGAAATAGGCAAGAGGATGTAGTCTATACCATCGAAGAAAACAAAGTGAAAATTGAAAATATCAACCAACGTGTAACTAGTATCAACTTTTGCTATCAAAAACCAGTAAGCCAACTCGTAACCTATAAAGTAAAAGTTGTAACAGAAGATAGAGTTGCTCTAACCGAAATGAAGACCAAAACGATTTTGCCAGGTAACAGGCATTATGTTCTTTTGGATACACACGCAGACTGCAAATCCATGGAGATAGAAATCATAGGAGGAGGGATGGGTCTTGAAAAAATCCAAATCAACCAGCCTATTTTCTATTTTAATGTATTCCGTGTAATTTTACTATTCTTAGGAGCGTTGCTTCTCTTGAAAGTAAAAGAGGGAAGTGTTGGTCAAAAAGAATATGATGAAAATTCCAAGAAACAGAAAATCTGGGATATCTGTGCTTTAACTGCTATTTGTTTGTTACTTGGCATTTATACAACCATTCAAATTAGACCAGTTAAGTTTCTTTTAGCACCAAATGAAATTGGAATGTCCTCTGCGGGAGGAAGTATCGATTGTGTTACCATGCAAGTCGAGGCTTTTGTCAATGGACAAGTTGCCTTATTGGTAGAACCATCGGAAGAATTAAAAAACTTGTCCAATCCTTATGATATTTCTCTTCGCGAGAAAGAAAAAGTTTCTGCTTTATATGACACGGCCTATCACAACGGAAAATATTATAACTATTTTGGGGTAGCACCAATTCTAACAAGTATTTTACCTTTCCGCTTGCTAACGGGAAAATATTTACCATTATATATATTTAATCTAATTTACATATCCATTGCCATATTTGCGTTATATGCACTGTATCGAAAACTAATTCAACGTTTTGTGGGAAAAGTATCATGCTTCCATTTCTGGTTAGGATTGATAACTATTTTAGTAGCGTCAAACCTCTTAATCTTAGTGCGCGGATTGAAATATGATATTGCTGTAACATCTGGAATTGCCTTTATCTTGCTTGCATTAAATTTAGCTATTTCTATCCAGAAAGAAACGAAAGCAAGAGCCTTAAAACTGGTCTTACTAGGAATTTCCACAGGACTGGTGGTCCTATCCAAGCCAAGTTTTATCTGCTATTATCTACTGATTCTCTTTTTCTTCTGGAATAGCATCCAGAACCTAGATAAGAAAGAAAAACTAAAAAGCATTATCATTCCAATGGTTCCACTTGTTCTTTTGGCAATTCTGCAAATGACACTCAATTATTTGCGTTTTGATAACATCTTTGAGTTTGGTGCAAAGTATCAACTATCTTTAGGCGACGTGCGAGTGGATATGAGGATTACTTTTGGAAAAATTTTAGAAGGCTTTTTCTTGTATTTAGGAAAAATGCCACTGATTAACCCATTACAATTCCCATTTGTTTCACTTATGCCAAACTATGATTTTTGGGAAATGAACGAAAAATGCCTAACACAACCACTCATTGGACTAGTGTATATTCCAATTCTTTTCGTGTATCTCTTTGCGAAGGAAATTCTAAAAAATCCGAAAGAAAAGGAGTTCAAGCACTTTATTTGGCTAGTTTTATTCCTAACAGTCGTACTCATTATTCTCAATACTTGCTATGGAGGAATTATTGAAGAATACACTATTGACTTCAAACTAATGCTAGCCGTTGGAGCGGTATTGCTAATCTTAAAAGTGATGGAACAAAAACAGGGAAAAGGATGGGTTAAGAAAGCATTTTATATCGTTTGCCTAGCAACCATACTCATTATGCTACCAATCGGACTTTTTGCAAATTGTAGAGATTGGGGCAAACAACCAATTAGCATATTTGTCGAAAATACATTTGAATTTTGGAAATAGAAAAAGGGATGAAATAAATGAAAGAAGTTTTGAAGAAATATAAAGTTGTATGGATTGCCATCTTGTTCAGCCTATTCGTTGAAATATTTGTCTGTAATCATGGTTTCTGGAGAACGCTAATGGTAGGAAATCCAATCGATGAAGTAGCGTATACAAAAGTAGAGCAAGAAAACGTAATCAAAATTGAAAATTTAGACCAGCGTGTAACCAGCATTAACTTTCGCTATGAAAAGCCATTAACGAAACATACGACTTATCAAATCAAAATTGTAACACAAGAAAGACACTTGCCAGTCACACTAAATGAAAAAACAATTTCACCAAAAGATACACAATTTATTTTGCTCGATACACATTCTAATTGCAAATCTATTGAGATTAGAATAGAAGGAGAAGGGATTGAACTTGAAAAAATCCAAATTAACCAACCAATTTTTCATTTCAATATCATTCGAGCAATTTTACTATTCTTAGGAGCAATTGTTTTCTTAAAAATAAAAGAAGAAAGTCTTGGACAAAATGAATATGACGAAAACTCGAAGAAACAGAAACGATGGGATATAGCAGTTTTAGCAATTCTGTGTATTGCTATGAGTGCCTATACAATTGCACAAATTGCTCCCCATAAAATTCTTTTATCACCAAAAGAAATGGAAGTAATGGGGATAGAGCGGAAGTGATGATTGTATTTCAATGCAAACAGAGGCTTTTGTCAAAGGACAAGTTGCCTTATTAGTAGAGCCATCAGAAGAATTAAAAAGTCTATCCAATCCTTATGATGTAACACTTCGTAATGAGAAGAACATAAACTATTTGTATGATACCGCCTATTATAATGGAAGCTATTATAACTACTTTGGCGTAGCTCCAATCCTAACATGTATTTTGCCATTTCGCTTACTAACAGGAAAATACTTACCGTTATATCTATGGAACCTGCTCTTTATGACGATTGCTATCTTTGCATTATATGCACTTTATCGCAAACTAATCCACCGTTTTTTAACAAAGGTATCACGTCTTCATTTCTGGTTAGGATTTTTAGCCATTTTGCTAGCGTCAAACTTTTTGATACTAATACGTGGGCTAAAATATGATATTGCAATAACATCTGGAATTGCTTTTATGTTGCTTGCATGCAATCTAGCAATTTCTATTCAGAAGAATACCAAAATAAGACCTTTGAAACTAGTGCTGTTAGGACTTTTTACAGGACTGATAGTCTTATCCAAACCGTCCTTCATTTGTTATTACCTACTCATTGCCTTTTTCTTTTGGAATAGCGTGCGAGAGTTTGAAAAGAAAGAGAAAATAAAAAGTATTGTGATAGCAATGGTACCGCTTGTATTTGTAGGAATTTTCCAAATGGTGCTAAACTATTTACGTTTTGATAATATCTTTGAATTTGGAGCGAAATATCAACTGACTGGTGATGATGTAACAGCAACGATGATTATTACCTTTGGAAAGATTTTAGAAGGCTTTATCTTGTACTTGGGAAAAATACCACAGGTCGACTTATTGAAGTTTCCATTTTTCTCACTTAGTATGAACCATGGGCTTATGCCAATGAATGAACGATGTTATGAACAACCTTTGGTAGGGTTACTTTATCTTCCAATTCTTTGGATCTATTTCTTTGCCAAGGAAATTCTAAAAAATCCAAAAGAAAAAGAGTTGAAACATTTTATTTGGCTCTGTTTACTCCTAGCTGCTGTACTGATTATTCTCAATACTTGCTGTGCGGGAATTACAGAACCGTATAGTGTGGATTTCAAATTGATTTTAGCCATTGGAGCAGTGCTACTAATGCTAAAAGCGATGGAACAAAAAGAAGGACAAAAATGGATGCGTAAGGTGTATACCATCGTTTGTATCGTAACCATCCTTTTCATGTTACCAATCGGGCTTTTCACAAATTGTAGAGATTGGGGAGAACAACCAATTACGGTATTGATTGAAAATACATTTGAATT
>CANSOY010000058.1 GCA_947648765.1 uncultured Clostridium sp. | reverse complement strand
GATAATCAAAACCATATACCAAGATTGTAGTGTTATTCATTTGGTAAAACCAGGTGCAGAAGAAGCAAAGATTTTGGAAGAGGCTGGTCAAAGTTATGTGGTGAACCCAGAAAAAAATGAGATTTATACTTATCAAAATGAGTTAAGTCTATTGCAAGCCATTTTAGAAATGGCAGAACGAGATAAAACCTATTCGGTCAAACAAGAAATGCTACAAAAACCAGTGGCAGACTTTCTAAAATCTGGCGAGTTAAATGAATTGTTAGAAGTAATCAAAGACTTTAATGGATGGTCTTGGAATATTACGAAAGATGAGGCAGATGGAGGGCTTGCGAAAATCTGCTATCTCAACTTAGTGTATTTGGTAGGCATGGAAACTATGAAACAAATGGCGCAAGAAAAAGATGTCCTTTCTTTCCTTTTCGCTAAATTAGAAAAAAATTATGGTGCCAAACCAGCCAAAGAATTTTTGATGTGCTTATTGCAAAATATTTTACGTATCTATGCCAAAAAAGAGAAGAAGTATCAAAAAATCTTAGAGGAGCAGACAGCAGAATGGGCAGAAGAACTTGAAAGAATACAGGATAAGGTAGGCTATTTAGATAGTCTAACCAAAGAAAAAAGAAAGATTCATAATGAAATTGCCAAAATTGATTTATTGCTCAATAATAACGAGCAACTACGCAAGACCTATTTAGAAACCAACAAGAAATTGCCAAATGAGAAAAAGCATTTTAGTGTTAGTACTTTTGCAGAAAAAATGGAGAAAAACAGAAAAAAATTATTGGAACAAATGGCAGAAATCAATGCCCTATTTGAGCCAGTGAATTTTATGGCAAAACGCAATGAAATCCAAGAAAAAGCAGACTTCTATGCAGGCATTCATGCTGAGGACTTAAAAGGGAAAAAAGAAGCGTGTTTTGCAAAATTACAACAACATTTTTGGAAGTTATTGGGACAAAAAATCGAGCAAGCTGTTGAGAAAAAAGAGGTAATTGATTACATCTACGAGTTAAGATATTACCGTATTCAAAAACAAGAACGAGGCATCAAAGAAAATAACCCAGCCGAAGAGAAGAAAGTTAAAGAAAAATTGCTTATCAAAGCATTGCAAATGAAAGTATGTGCAAACCTTGGAAAAGAAGAGGAAACAAGCAAAATTATTCTAGCACTCCTTTTCGATACCAAAATTGTATGTTTGCAAACCATTTCTGTACAAATCCAAGAGCAAACGAAAAATACCAAAATTGAGATTTATGACGAAAAGGTATTAGATGGAGCCATAACGGTAGAAAAATTAAATTGGACCGAGAAAAATAAGAAGAAACGTAAGTTATTTGATTAAAGAAAGGAAAACATATGAAAATTACTTTTTTAGGAGCAGCCAAAACCGTAACAGGTTCAAACTTTTTAGTAGAAGCAGCAGGAAAGAAATTTTTAGTCGATTGCGGAATGTATCAAGGACAAGCAGCAGAAGAATTGGAAAATGCAGATCCCTTTGCTTTTGACATCAGTTCCATTGATTTTATGCTATTAACTCATGCTCACATTGACCACTCGGGAAGAATACCAAAACTATTCAATGAAGGATTTCGCAAACCAATTATTGCGACAAAAGCAACTTGTGAACTTTGTGAAATTATGCTACCAGATAGCGGACATATCCAAGAACAAGAAATTGAGTGGAGAAATCGTAAACGCCTTCGTGACGGAAAAGACCCATTACCACCACTTTATACGGCACAAGATGCGTTCAAATGTCTACAAGCCTTTGAAGCAGTAAGATATGACCAAATTATTGACATTGACGAAAATATCCGTGTTCGTTTCAATGATGCAGGACATATGCTAGGTTCAGCCATTATTGAGGTATGGGTGCGTGAAAATGGAAAAGAGGAAAAGATTGTTTTCACAGGCGATTTAGGAAATGACGATATCCCACTTTTGGCTTCTCCAGCTCGTATTGGTGATGCAGACTATTTAGTGATGGAGTCTACTTATGGCAATCGTCTTCATATTCGTAACAATGAAAAAGCAAAAATCTTCCTCGATATCATATCCAAAACCATTGACCGTGGTGGAACTGTTGTTATTCCATCCTTTGCTGTTGGCAGAACCCAAGAAATTTTATACGAATTAAACAATATCAAAGATAATTCACCAGACGAAGAATTTTTGAAAAAATATGAAAAATTGATGAAAGTACCAGTATATGTAGACAGCCCACTTGCAATTTCAGCAACGGAAGTTTTTAAGGAAAATATGGATTTATTCGACGAAGAAACACAAGCACTTATTCGTCGAGGAGATAATCCATTAGACTTTGATGGACTAAAATTCACGAGAACTGCAGATGAGTCCAAGGAATTAAATATGATGGAACAATCTTCGATTATCATATCCGCTAGTGGCATGTGTGAAGTTGGGCGTATCAAACACCATCTAAAACATAACATCTGGAACCCGCTTAATACTATATTGTTTGTTGGTTACCAAGCACCAGGAACTTTAGGAAGAAGAATTATTGATGGTGAGAAAAATATTAAAATTTTTGGCGAGGATATTGCCGTAAATGCACAAATTGAGTACATAGAGGGATACTCTGGTCATGCGGACCAAAATCAACTGATTAACTTTGTCAAAGGTTTTCAAAAAAGACCAAAGCACATTTTCTTAGTGCATGGAGAAGAAGACTCTCAATTAGACCTAAAACAAAGATTATTACAAGAAATGGATGGGGTTGATGTTACCATTCCTGAATTTGGCGAGGAATATGAATTAGATGACCATATTCATGTTCATAATCATAGTCAAAAACATAATCCAAATCGCTTCTTACGCTTGGAGGTTATTGACCGCGTCAAGAATTTACGAGAAGAATTGGACGATATGGAACTCATTTTGAAAGAAGATTACTTGCATGAAGATGCAAGAGAAGAAGACATTGAAAAAATACGCGAACGTTTGAAAGAATTAGAAGCACAAATCGTAAAAATTGTAGAAAACAAATAGAGGAGTTTCTTTTATGGAAAATAAATTTTATAATGATGCGTTCATTGGAAATAAAAAACTAATTGCCGCTTACTCCAAAACAGGGGAATTATTAAGAATTAACTATCCGGGTTCGGACTTCCGTCAGTTTATTGAATATTTCAAAACAGGAGTTACCATCAATGACTCTGCTTTAGTGAATTTGAACCAAGATATTAACAATCGTTACAGCCAAAAATATATGGAAGATACGAATATTCTAGTAACAAAAATTGAGAATAGTTATTTTGATTTAAGTATCGAACAAGTGGATTTTGTATCGATACGAGAAAATTTACTCATTAAGCAATATACCTTTACCAATCATCATCCGATTGATTTAGATATTAGTATGCTGATTCATTCGAAATTACACTCCAACTTGAATAATAAAATTGGGGCAATGGCATTAGACCAAGCCTTGGTACAATATTGCTATGACTATCGTTTTGCCATTTTCTCCAAAAATCCAATTGAGAGTTACCAAATCAATGAAAGTAACTCGAATATTCAAAGTGGCGAAATTGGTGGTAAGGACTATATCGGTATGTCTACTGACTCGAGTATGAAATATAAAGTAGGCATGTTAAAACCAGGCGAGTCAAAGACCATTTCCATTTTCGTTTATGTGAGCGAATACAAAGAAAAAGAGAGAATGGAAGAATTAGAACAACAGTTGTTTGAACTTCGCAAAACAGATCCGAAAAAGGAACTTGCAGCAGCCAAACGTTATTGGACAAAATATGTAGAAGAGCATAAAGGGAATTTTGCACTAACAGATGTGAAATCTGACTATGCTAAGAAAATTCAAAAGATTTACCATCGTAGTATTCTGCTATTCCCACTTTTGACCAATGAAAACACAGGAGGCATGGGGGCAGCGATTGAAGCAGATGACTGTATGGAAGCATCTGGCGGATATGCGTATTGCTGGCCTCGTGATGCTATCCACATTTGTAGTGCTTATGATAAACTCAAAATGGAAAAGGTAACCGATAAATTCTATAAGAATTTCTGCCGTATGACCCAAAACAAAAATGGGATGTGGGAGCAACGTTTCTATACCAATGGAAAACTAGCACCATGTTGGGGCTTGCAAGTAGATGAAACAGCAAGCATTGTTTGTGGTGTTTTAGAACATTATCGTCATACTAAAGACGAAAAGTTTTTGAAAGATATGTTGAAAACCTGTGAAAATGCGGTGCACTTTTTGAAGAAATACATTGCTCAAATTTGTGAAATCAAAGAAGAGCAAGATGTCGTCAAAAAAGAAATAGAGGAATATTACAAAGACCGCAAAGAACATATCCCAGAAAGTTATGATTTATGGGAAAATGAAGAAGGCATCCATTTGTATACGCTTGCTAGTATTCATGCAGCCTTTGAAGCCTTAATCCAAATTTATCAAGTTATGAGCCCAGCTTATGAGGCAAATCGCTTAAAACTAGATGCCATGAGTGCAGAAAAAACAGCATTACAAAAATATCAAACCGAAATCAAAAAATATATCCAAAAAAATCTATACAATGAAAATACAAAAGTATTAAAACGTAATACAAAAGATGACAGAACAGATATTAGTACACTTGGTGTTGTGGTTCCATTTAATATTTTCTCGCCAAAAGAGAAAAAAGTGTTAAATACGGTAGAAAGAATTAACATGACACTTCGTACCTACACAGGTGGATATCTTCGCTATGAAGGAGATAACTACCGTGGTGGAAACAATCCTTGGACGATTGCTACCCTATGGATGGCAATGTATTATCGTCAAGCTGGAAATCGTAAAGCAGCAGAAGAATGTATTAAGTTTGTTGTCGACACAGCCTCCGACTTAGGAGTTTTAGCAGAGCAAGTAGATAACCAAACCAAGCAAGGTACTTGGGTAAACGGACTTGGTTGGTCCCATGCGATGTTTGTATTGTTATTCTCAAAATAAGAAAAAAAGGAACAGCAGGATAAAATTTTGCTGTTCCTTTGTAACTTTTTTAGAAAAGATGTTACTAAAAGGATAGAGAAGGAGGAAAGAAGATGGAAAAAAGTACAAAAATTATCATTTTATGTATTATCATTTTAATAATTGCGATTGGCATTGCCCTGCTAGTAGGAGTTGGGTATTATACGAAGAAAGATGTAAGTTCACCAGATAAACTCAATAAATTAGGACAGTCAGAACCGATTGCAACAACAAACAACGTCCAAAATGTAGAGAGTAAGGAGCCAATCAATATCACGGTGCCATGTTTGGGAAATGAAATAGGTTCAGAAAATCCAATCCAATTAACAACAGACAAACCAATTATTTATCTGTATCCAACCGAAGAAACTGAAATTCGCGTAACGGTAAATAAACCAGAAAACTTTACAACAACGTATCCAAAGTATACCGATGGCTGGAAAGTAGTAGCAAAGCCAGATGGAACCTTAACCGATTGTAAAACAGGAAGAAGTTTGTATGCCCTTTATTGGGAAGGTAAACGAGAAAAAATGCCAAAACTAGAAACAGGCTTTATCGTAAAAAGAGAAGATACCGCAAGTTTCTTGGAAGAAAAGTTAGCCATATTAGGACTAAACGAAAGAGAAGCAGAGGAATTTATTGTCTATTGGTTACCACAATTAGAGAAAAATCCATACAACTGGATTTATTTTGAGACGATAGAGGAAATTGAAGAAAATATGAAATTAGAAATATCGCCAAAGCCAGATACTTGTATTCGTGTTATGATGGTTTGGAAAGGATTAAACAAAGCAATATCTGTTCCAGAGCAAGTACTAGAAAAGCAAGAGAGAAGTGGCTACACAGCAGTGGAATGGGGCGGAACAGAAGTGAAATAGAAAGAAGAGAAAAAGTCTGTATGGACTTTTTTTCTTTTTATGGTACAATAACTCTAGCGAGGAGGAGAAAATGGCAAAAGCAAAAACAGTATTTGTATGTAATGAATGTGGTTACGAGTCTGCCAAATGGCTTGGAAAATGCCCAGCTTGTAACCAATGGAATACTTTTTACGAAGAAAAAATCATGAAAACAGCAGATGGTCTTACTGGAGAAAAGAAAAGTAAATCTGTAACACCAGTAGAATTAAATAAAGTGGAAGGAAAAGACTCGGTTCGCACCAGTACAGGAATTAGAGAACTAGACCGTGTACTTGGTGGAGGCATGGTAAAAGGTTCGTTAATCTTACTGGGAGGAGAGCCTGGAATTGGAAAATCCACGCTTATTCTTCAAATCTGCGATAAAATTCCAGGAGAAGGAAAAGTTTTGTATGTATCGGGAGAGGAGTCAGCCGAGCAAGTGAAAATTCGAGCAGACCGCTTAGGCATTAACAATGACGACTTGCTATTCTTAGCCGAAACAGATATTGATGTGATACAAGAGGCAATTTTGAAACTAACGCCAAAACTAGTTATCATCGACTCCATTCAAACCATGTACTCAGAAGAGATTACATCAGCAGCAGGAACCGTCAGCCAAGTGCGAGAAATCACAGCACGTATTATGCGAATTTGTAAGAGTAATCAGATAACGACGATCATTATTGGACATGTTACTAAAGAGGGAAATATTGCAGGACCAAGGGTACTTGAGCATATGGTAGATACTGTGCTATACCTAGAAGGCGAAAGATATTTTTCCTATCGTTTGTTACGAGGTGTTAAGAACCGTTTTGGTTCTACCAATGAAGTGGGAATGTTTGAAATGCAAAATGAGGGAATGATTGAGATAAAGAATCCATCTTCCATCCTTATTTCAGCCAATCAAGAAGACCCACCAGGTTCGGTTATTGTTTCTACCATCGAGGGAACAAGACCACTTTTGATTGAGCTACAATCTTTAACCACACAAAGTGTGTTCGGAATCCCAAGAAGAATGGCAAATGGAATCGACTATAACCGTCTTACATTGCTTATTGCAGTATTGGAAAAAAGAGCAGGTGTTATGCTAGGCAATCAAGATGTATACCTAAATGTGGTAAGTGGTATCAAAATATCCGAACCAGCGATTGACTTAGGTATTATCTTAGCAGCAGCGTCCAGTTACAAAAACAAAAGTATCCCGAGAGATACGGTTGCAATCGGCGAAGTTGGGCTTACTGGAGAGGTTAGAGCGGTCAATATGATCGAAAAAAGACTAAAAGAAGCGGAAAAATTAGGATTTCGTCGTTGTATCATTCCAGAAATTAACAAGAAAGTCTTGAAAGACAGTTACAAATTAGATATAATAGGCGTAAATGACATTGAACAGGCAATGAGAGCTGTTTCATTAAGATAAGAGGTGAATGCTGTTGGCAGAAATTCAAGGACAAGAGTTTGTCGACATACTAAAGATGATTGCGCCAGGAACACAAATCCGTGAAGGTCTGGAAAATATTTTGAAAGCAAAAACAGGTGGATTGATTGTAATTGGCGACTCACAGGAAGTACTAGGGATTGTAGATGGCGGTTTCAAACTTGGTATCGATTATTCACCAGCCAGGTTATATGAACTTGCAAAAATGGATGGAGCCATTGTGTTAAGTGCAGACTTGAAGAAGATTTTGTTTGCAAACACACAGTTAATTCCATCTTCAACGATTAGCACAACCGAAACAGGAACCAGACATCGTACGGCAGAACGTACCGCAAAACAAACAGGAGAATTAGTGGTTAGCATTTCACAAAGAAGAAATGTAATTACGTTGTTCAAGGGAGACTTGCGTTATGTTTTAGAAGAAAGCGAAAAGGTAATTTCAAGAGCAAATCAAGCCTTGCAAACGGTAGAGAAATATAAAAAGGTATTCGATAGCAAACTTAGTCTACTCAATGAATATGAGTTTAATGATATTGTAACTTTGGAAAATGTCATTACAGCAATTCAACGAGCAGAAAAAGTAATGAAAATTGCAGATGTCGTAGAAAAGGCAATTTATGAATTAGGAGAAGAAGGAAAACTACTGGATATGCAATTAGAAGAATTGATTGGCGATCTCGAAAAAGAAGAGTTGTATATTATTAAAGACTATATTGCACCATCTCGTAAGAAAACAGCAGAAAAGATTTTGACGGAAATTCAAGCCTTGTCTGACGAGGAGTTAATGAATACAATTATTATTGCAAAATTACTCGGTTACCAAGACTTTGACAACTATGACGAAGTTGGTGTATATACAAGAGGATATCGTGTGCTCAATAAAATACCGAGAATGCCATCGAATATTGTGGATAATTTGGTAAAAGCATTTAAGTCATTCCAGCATATCTTAGCAGCAGATATTCCACAATTAGACGATGTTGATGGAATCGGAGAAATCCGCGCACGAACCATCAAACAATCCCTAAGAAGAATGCAAGAGCAATTTGTTTTTGATAATCTTATGATCTAAAATCCAAGGGGAAAAGAAAGGATGAAAAGAAGAAATGGAAATGTTCAAAAAAATCATGTTAATTATATTAATTTTAGCAGTTGTTGCAGGAATTGGATTTAGCTGTTATGGAATCTACAAAAATAAAACAACAGAAGTAAAAAATCCAGTCGCAAAAATTACCATCAAAGATATGGGAACGATTACCCTAGAATTATACCCAGACCAAGCACCAAATACAGTGGCGAACTTTATTGCACTTGCTAATCGTGGCTATTACAAAGATCTAAAAATGCACCGTATTATCAAAGACTTTGCTGCACAAGGTGGAGACGTAAATGGAGATGGTACTGGTTCTGTAAAATTAAAGGACTTGAAAGAAGGCGGAGATGATAAGGAATATTGTATTCCAGGAGAATTCTTAGCAAATGGCTACCGTAATACGTTAAAACATATACGTGGAAGGATACAATTCAGCAGGTGCCCAATTCTATATTACCTTAGGCGATACGACAACCCTAGACGGAAATTATGCAGCATTTGGACGAGTAACGGACGGTTGGGAAGTGCTAGATAAATTAAACGAAGTAGAACTAAAACCAGTAGCCGAGGACTCAACAGAGCAACCATCCGAACCAGTTAATCCACCAGTGATAGAAAGTGTAGAAATAGACACATTTGGAATAGAATATAGCCTACCACAAACAGTAGAACCATTTGATTACTTAAATTGGCTACAATCTCAACAATCGGTAGTAAGCGGTGGAACAACAAGTGGAAACTAATGGAACAAAAAGATAAGACAAGGAAACGACAATCCTTGTCTTGTTTTTTTGAAACAGAAAATCTAACAATTACAACATACATAAAAGGTATATAAAATGTACTGAAAAGCCAATAGCGACAAAGGAAAGCACGAGAAGTAACAATAGTCGTGCTCATTATCCTTGCCGGAATAACGCTTAATGCAGTCATAGGAGAAGATGGCATTATTTTGCAAGCAAAGAATACGAAGAACCTAGTAACCAACGAAACAACCTATGATAACCAACAACTAGCACAACTGCAAAATGAGTTAAAGGACAATGGCTTGTATAGTGGGATAGGAATTATACCAGGAACCGATACAGGAGGAAGTTCGGAAGGAGGAGAAAATGGAACTGGTGGAGGGCATACTAACTCTGGAGGACAAACCAACTCTGGAAGTAGCACCAATGAAAATACGAGTACTGGAAGACCAGTTGATCCGAATAAGAATAATCAAACAGGAGGAGTAACAG
>CANSOY010000057.1 GCA_947648765.1 uncultured Clostridium sp. | reverse complement strand
CTAACTCACGTACTAATCCGCTTGGATAAAGTTCATTGTTAATTTCTGGTACAGTCGTTGTTAAAATGTATTTTATTCTTTGCGTTTTATCTTGAGTATAAATTTGGAGAGTTACATCACTACGATAAAAACTTGCTGCTACTTGTTCTCCATCTAATACTCGTATAATAGGGTCTTGTGCATCTCCTCCAATGATTGGTCCTGTTTGTTGGTTATTTCCTGTGTTTACTAACGTCCCTGGATTATTGGTATTCGTACCACCTTGGTTTGTTTGTCCTCCTTGGTTGGTGTGCGTTCCATTTTCTCCACCTTCGGAGCCTCCACCTGTATCTGTCCCTGGTATTATCCCTATACCACTATACAAGCCATTATCTTTTAACTCATTTTGTAGTTGTGCGAGTTGTGCATTATCATAGGTTGTTTCGTTCGTTACTAGGTTCTTGGTTTCTTTTGCTTGCAGAATAATGCCATTTTCGCCTATAACTGCATTGAGCGTTATGCCCGCAAGGATAATCAGTACGACTATTGTTACTTCTCGTGCCGACTTGCTCGTGCTCGTGGTTTCGAGCACATTCGTACACATTTTGTGTGCATTGTGCCTGTTATGTTTTTCGCTTCTGTAGCTATCTAATTTTCTTTTGCTACATGTTTAAGTCCATCATTTGTGCTTTTGTATCAAAAAACAGGCGAATTCTTTGTCGTTGAATTCGTCTGTTTTCTTGTTTCTCTATTTCTCTTTTTAATTTCTTCTTTTTCCAAAGATGGCTAAGATACGTAAGAATATGTTAATAAAGTCTAAATAAAGTTGCATTGCACAATAGATGGATAACTTTTCTTGGTTTAATTCGGTATCTCCTTCAAATTGTCTTATTTTGTTCATATCATATACAGTAATTCCAAAGAAAGCAATTAAGATAACCCAATCTAAGATAATTTCTAAGGTTGAATTTTGTAGGAATAGGTTGATTAACGTAATAACTAATCCTCCCACTAACATTCCAAAAAGGACATTGCCCCATTTTCCTAAATCTTTCTTGGTTATATAGCCATAAAATGCTAATCCACCATAGATGGCAGCAGATATTAGGAATACATACACGATAGAAGATAGTTCATACGCATAAAAGATAGTTGAAAAAGATAATCCGTTAATGAAAGCATAAAGGAAATACAAAATTCCTACAACAGTCGGGGATAATTTACGGAATAAAAATGAGAATAGTAGTACAACCACTAATTCAACTACCAGTAGAATTGGGAAAAATCCTGCTGTAATTAGACCATATAATAGTCCTGAATAATAACTGTATGCTGCTACTCCTGCTGTTCCTAATAGTCCTAAAAACATCCAGAAAAATGTTTTGGTAAATAATGACGAGTCCTTTGTTTGAATTGGCTCTTCGTTATAATATTGTTGGTTACTTGGATCTCCAATCATCTGTAACACACTCCTTTTTTCTTGATTTTCCGCTTCTATTTTCTTTTTCTATGTATCGTATAATTTACCATAGAATTCCAACTTTTTCAAGTCCTAAAGCAATTTTCTATTTTTTTATCTTTCCCATTCCAGTTCTTTATATGAATATTTTGCAATACCACAGTTTTCTAAGCATAATGGCAATAAAGTTTCAACATTTGGAATTCCTTCGAAATAACATCTAAACGGTATGCTAATTCCACCATGTGCCACTACTAATATTCGCTTTCCAGCATATTCGTCTTTGATACAATCCCAAAAATGATATACTCTTTCAAAAAAATCTCTTATATTTTCTGCTTTATCATATTTCAAATTCTGATTATAACTCCAAAAGGCTTGATAATCAAAATCTGTATTCGGCATTCCTTCAAATTCTCCAAAATCTCTTTCTGTAATTCTTTCGTCTATTACTATTGTAGTATTTCTATTTTCGTTAATAATTTCCGCAGTTTGTATTGCTCTTTTTAATGGTGAACACACAATCAAATCAATTTTCTCAGCTTGTAATAACTCTCTCGTCTTTTCTGCTTGTTTTCTTCCTTCTTCATTTAATTCAATATCTGCTCTTCCTTGTACTTTCTTCATTCGGTTCCATTCTGTTTGCCCGTGTCTTGTTAATAATATTTCCATTTTACTTCTCCCTCTATCCTTTATTTTAGCAAACACTCCCCCAGCATAACTGGGGGAGTGTTGCATCTATACCATTACTTAATGCTATAGATTGGAGTTATGCATCCATTACAAATCCGCTAGCATTGCAAAATTCTTCAAATTTTGATTCCAATTCCTGACTTGAAAAATGATAGTCAAAACCACTTGCAAACATATCATAGACAGTAGCATCTGCCACTTGCCATCTGTCCTCATTTTCAATGTATGCAAAAGTTCTCACACAAAGTCGGTCGGTGGCAAATCCATCGTAGTTTCCTCGAAATACGAGAAGTTTGCCTTGCATTGTCGCCGGATTGTCTAAGGCTTTTCTCATTTCAAGTTTTGGACATTGAAGAATCAAATCATTTGCTTCTTTGTCGCTTAAGCCAATCAAATTGTAAAACCGCATATTTTTTTCCTCCATAGCACAAATTATTTGACTGCTGTCAATAATTTAATTATAAATGGGGAATATGATTATGTAAAATAGATATTTGGATATAAAGTATAACTTTCGGTTATACTTTGCAATTCTTCTTTAATATTTCTGTTAGATCTTTCAATTCCTTGAAATTATTGTTCACATGATAATATACACCAAATTCCGCATTTGGAAGTGAAAAGCCAACATCTAAAATACGCAATTCTTGACATTCCAATTTTTCTTCTACATATTCTTTTGTTATTACAGTTATAACATCTCTAACCTTTAATAATTCAAGCATTGCTGTATAGTTCACATTTTCAATATTTATGGTATCATTTTCGCTATATTCTAACTGTTTTACTAGATTTTGATACGCACTTGAAAATTGTTTCAATGTATAAATCGTGGTATTTCTTAAATCCTCTTTCGAAATTTTTTTATGAGCATACTGCGAATTAGCATTTACAATAAATACATCATGTAATTCTCCAATTTTTATAAACTTGATTTCCTTTGGGTTATATAATTCCTCACTATACTTTTTTGAAAAAGCAAGGTCTATCTTTTGTTTTTCTAACATAGAAAACATATTCTCTGCTGTTAATTGATGTATATTTAGAATCGAGTCTGTATAAAGTTCGTAAAATTTAGAAATTGCAGGATTGTAGATTTTGCTTGGCATATTTACATGAATTCCTAAATTTATACTTTTATGTGTATGAAATATCTCTTCTGCTTTTGAAAGAATATCTACCGAATCTTTTATTTGTAAATATAGTTTTTTTCCATTTTCATTCAATATCATTCCATATTTACTTCTTTCAAATAGTAGTGTATTAAGTTCATTTTCTAGGTTTTTGATATGCTTCGTTACAGCAGGTTGTGAAATATGTAGAATCTCACTTGCTTTTGTTAAATTGCCCTCTTCTGCTACGATTTTGAAAATTCGATATAGTTCAAAATTTATCATATTTGACTCCTATTCTTTCTCATACATTACTGTCTATGTTAATGCTTGTAAATTTATTTTTTCTTCGCTTTCTTTATGAATAGCACTTATGTTTTCATATTCATTTCCTTACGATTCTTATAAAAAATCAAGATTTACAATTTGCTGTAAGTCTTGATTTAACTGGCTCCTCTTGTTGGACTCGAACCAACGACCTATCGGTTAACAGCCGAGCGCTCTACCAACTGAGCTAAAGAGGAATATTTTCTTTTCCTATTATATCCAATATCTTTCCCCATTTCAATCTTTTTATTAAAATTTTTAACCTATTGGGGATTTTTTTCTTTTCCTTTTTGCTCGACTTTCTTTCCAAATTATGGTATACTATCTCTGTTGTTGCCTTTATGGCATAGCAAATATTTTTTGAAAGGGGTTTTCCCAATGTTTACGCTGAAACAGCGGGAGAAAGACCGTAGCAATGATGCTACCTCGTATGTCATTGTGTTAGACAAGATATATACGGTTCGCACTTTCATTGCCACGCTTCTCTACCAGTATCCCATTCGCTGGGGTGCTATTTCCATCCAAAATCCGATGGCTTGCTGCTGCTATCGAAACGGGGTTTTAGAAACCTACTTGGACAATGCACTTCTGGAAAAGACCGTTTCCACGGTAACAGCAAGTCGTTCTGGCTCTCGGATGGACTACCTAATTAAAGTATGACCCCATAGGAAGGAGCCCTCTGCTCCAAAAAACACTGTCTGAAACGGTTTGTCCGTATTCAGGCAGTGCTTTCCTTTTATTCTTGCATTAACCTTGCAAATTCTTCTGCAGTAATGACTTCTTTTTCTAATAAGGTACCAGCTACAAGGTCTAATTTTTCTCGGTTATTTCTTAAAATTTCTTGTGCTTGTACATACGCTGTATCAAGTAGTACTTTAATTTCCGCACCAATCGCATCAGTGAATTTATCCCCCAACATTTGCAATTCGTATGGGTCTTTTTCCGTATGAACTGAAATTGGTCCAAGTGTTTCTCCCATGCCATAAACAGTTATCATTTTTTTCGCAATATCCGTAGCAACTTCAATATCATTGCTAGCACCTGTGGAGATATCATTAAAGATAATTTTTTCTGCTGCTCGTCCGCCAAGTAGAGAAATGAGTTTTTCTTCCATTTCTGTCTTGGTAATATAGCACTTATCTTCATTCGTCTTATACATGGTATAACCACCAGCAAGTCCTCTTGGGATAATGGATACTTCTTTAATATCTTTTTGGGTTTCTAAAGTACTACTTACAATCGCATGACCTGCTTCATGGTAAGCCGTTACTCGCTTATCTTTCTCGGAAATAACGCGATTGTGTTTTTCAAGCCCGACGGTTACTTTCTTAACTGCTTCTTCCACATCCTCTTGCTTAATCTCTTTGTGCTTTTTAATGGTTGCTACAATCGCTGCTTCATTCAAAATATTTGCAAGTTCTGCTCCAGTAAATCCTGCTGTATCTTCTGCAATACTTCTTAGGCTTACTTCTTCTGCAAATTTCTTTCCTTTGGCATGAATTTTTAAGATTTCTTCTCTTCCATTGATATCTGGAAGTCCAATCGCAATTTGTCGGTCAAAACGTCCTGGTCTTAGTAATGCTTTATCTAGCATTTCTGGTCGGTTGGTTGCTGCTAATACAATAATGGTTTCTTCGGAGTCAAAACCATCCATTTCCACCAATAATTGATTTAAGGTTTGGTTGTTTTCGGTTTCCGCTCCGCTATCACTGGTTCTTCTGGCTCCAATGGCGTCAATTTCGTCAATAAAGATAATACATGGTGCTAATTTTTTTGCTTTTTCAAATAACTTACGTACACGAGACGCACCAAGTCCGGCAAACATCTCAATAAATTCAGAACCACTAATGGAGATAAATGGTACATCAGCTTGTCCTGCGATTGCTTTCGCAATTAAAGTTTTTCCGGTTCCTGGATTACCACAAAGGAGTACTCCTCTTGGTACTTTGGCTCCCATTTCATAAAATTTCTCTGGACTTTTCAAAAAGTCCACAATCTCAATCATTTCTTGTTTTTCTTCGTCAAGTCCTGCCACATCATCAAAGGTTACTTTGGTTTCCGTCGTTTCTGCGTCATACACTTTTCCTTTTTCGCCAAGTCCTTGCATCTTAAACATCAAAAGGAATAGGGCGATTAAAAGAAGTGTTGGAATAAAGGAAAACAACTTCGTAAATATGCTTAGTACTGGGCTTGTATCTTTTTGTACCAATAATAAATCACTGTTATCTTCTAAGATTTTTTCTTGTACTAATTCTACAAAAGCCTGTGTACTTGGAATAATGGCTGCTTTTACTTTGTCTTCTTCGCGAAGTTTTACTTTAATGCTGGTACTTCCCACGTGCATCTCAATTCGCTCGATTTTGTCTTGGTCCAATTCTTGTAGTAATTGGTCATAGGAAAGGACATCTTCTGGTAGTTTATATTCTTCTTTTTCGTCTTTGTTGCCTAAAATGGCATATGCGATACCAAGTCCTAGCACAATGGCTAATAGGATTGGAACAACAATGAGTAAAACTTTTTTGAGTTTACTGTCTTTTTTCTTGTCCTTCTTATTATCTGGTTTCTTTTTCTCTTCCATTTCTTGAACCATCTCCTTTCTTGTTATGCGTTATTCCCTTGTGGGGTTGGTCCATCATTTTTTTCCTTCTTCTCTTTTTCTTCCTTTTCTTTTCGTTCTTGGTTCTTTTTTCTCTTTTCTGCTCTTTTCTTTAATTCCTCTTCTTGTTTTCTTTGTGCTTCTTCCTCTTCTTGTCTAGCAAGTTCTTCATGGATTTTTTGTTGCTCTTCTTGAATTCGCATCAGTTCCATTTGCTTTTTGATTAAGTCTGATTTAATGAGCAAGATGGCTGTTACCATATAGATATATGAGATGGCTGTGTACATAATTTGAAAATATTCAATCACAAATCCTGTTAGCGAATGGACGATTAAATATACCATATTGAGTAGTAAGGATAGTGTCATCGCATAAATTCCCATATTGAATAGGGCAGAATAGCGGATACGAAGTCCTGTTAATCTTGTCGTTACAAATCCTAATAGGGATAAAATCATGGCATCGACAAAGGTACTTGCTAAATAAATGATGTATAGGTAAATGAGTAGAATAATAAACAAAGTCGTATAGATTACCACTAGATTTTCAAGTGTGAAATAGTCTAAGACTTCTTGTTTATTCAAGTGATCTAATCCTAAATTGCCAAGTAAGGTATCATAATGATAGAGCACTGGTTCACTTAAGATTCCATTTTTATACACAATTCGGTCTTTCAGGAATAGGACCGAGTCATTGGTATTTTTTATTTCTTGCACATAACTTTGAATGGTCGCTTGGTCTTCTGTCTTGGTATCAATGATTACCTTTCCGTCTAGGAAAGCAATATTATCGAGTCGAATAACCTCGTCTTGTTCTACCGTTAATTTTCCACCTTGTATTTCCATACTGCTAATGTTTTCGTCAAATACTTTTAAGAAACTTTGAAAGGTTGTATGAAAGCGATAAATGGCTGTGATGGTTGCAATTATGGTAAGGATTAGAACAATCTTGAAGAAATAACCGGACTGCAGTGGTTACTTTTTCTCCTGCTAGTTCTTGGTATCGTTCAAAATCCTTAATACTAATCCATAATCTTTTCCAAAAATTCAATTTTTCTTTTGCGACTGGATCTTCTGGTAGTTTTATATTTCGTGGTTCTTTTATATTTTTCAAAGCCTTTGTGCTCCCTTCTTTCGCCTTGCGAATGAACGCTCTTATGCTCTTTCTATCTTGGTTCCATCCTTGGTATCTTTTACGAGATAGCCTTTTGCCTGCAATTCTTCTCGGATTTCGTCAGACAAAGCCCAATTTTTCTCTGCTCGTGCTTGATCTCTTTTTTGGACAAGTTCACGAATTTCGTCATCGATATCGTCTGTTACTTTTGCTAAATATTCTTGACTATGTACAAGGTCTAATCCAAGTACAGTATCAAATTGTTCTAATAGTTTGGCATATTCTTGAGATTTTTCGGTTTTTCGAATGATTTCCCATACAATTCCCATTGCTTGTGGAATATTCAAATCGTCATTGATGGCTTCTAAAAATTTTGCTTGGTATGCTTCTAATTCTTCTTTTTCTACTTTAGCATTCCCTTGTTTTTGTTTTAGATACCCTTCACGCAAACGATTTAATGATTTTTGTGCTGCAAGTGCTCCTTCAAAGGTAAAGTTTAGTTTGGTACGGTAATTAGCTGCATAGCAAAATAACTTAAAAGCAAGTGGTTCGATTCCCTTTTCTTTTAATTGTGCTAATGTATAGGTGTTTCCTAAACTCTTTGACATTTTTCCACCATCAATTTGTAGGAATTCTGAGTGCATCCAGAATTTGGCTGGAATTTCGCCAGTCGCTCCTTTGGATTGTGCGATTTCGTTTTCATGATGGGTTGGAATATGGTCAATTCCGCCAGTATGGATATCAAATTGGTCGCCTAAATATTTACGCGACATAGCCGAACACTCTAAATGCCAACCTGGGTATGAAAGTCCCCAAGGGCTTTCCCATTTCATAATATGGTTTGGTTCTGCTTTAATCCAAATTGCAAAGTCATAAGGATTTCTTTTTTCTGGGTCTACATCCACTCTTGCACCTGCAATTTGTTCGTCAATTTTGCGATTGGATAAAACTGGGTATTGGTCTAATTTGGAAATATCAAAATAGATGCCTCTACTGGTTTCATATGCATAGCCATTGGCTAGAATTTCCTCTACCATACTTTGCATTTCTGCAATATGGCCAGTTGCTTTTGCAATCGTTTCTGGTACTTCAATGTTCAAACTATGGATATCTTCAAAAAATGCCTTGGTGTAAAAATCTGCAATGGCATATGGGTCTTTGTTTTCACGTTTTGCTGCTTTTACCATTTTGTCTTCGCCTTCGTCTGCATCAGACTCAAGATGTCCAACATCTGTAATGTTCATGACATGGTTCAAAGTATATCCATTGTATTTTAACATTCTTCTTAAATTATCCATAAAAATATAGGTGCGGAAATTTCCAATATGTGCATAATTGTATACAGTTGGTCCGCAACTATACATACGGACTTCATTCCCCGTTAAGGGAATGAAGTCTTGTTTTTCTCTTCCTAATGTGTTGTATAAAGATATTTTCATGTTTACTCCTATTCTATGGTTGTGGTGTCGTTGTGGTATTGGTTGCTGGTGGCGGTGTGGTCGCAGGTCCAGTACTTACAACTACTTTTACTTTGGTTCCTTTATCTACTTTTTTGCCTGCCTCTACACCTTGGGATATTACTTTTCCTTTGGCAACTTTATCGTCTGCTTTTTGTTCTTCTACTATCGTTAAGCCTGCATTTTTTAGTGCTGTTCTTGCTTCTTCAAGGGTCTTTCCTTTGAGGTCTGGCACAGTAACTTTTTCAGTTGGTTTTGCTGTTCCACCCCCTACGGTATTGGTCGTGGTGTTATTGTTTGGCTTTGCTGTAGTATTGGTTGTGCTATTGGTTACTGTGTTATTGACTGGTTCTACTGGTTTCTTATGCACATCACAGGTTTCGGTTGGAATGGTATATTTATCTCCATCAGCAGTTTGCCACTTTTTCGTATCTCTTTCTTTTTCTGGTTTGGTTAAAAATGTTCTTTCTTCTACATCTTTACAATATTCATTTGCAATTTTTTCGGTTTCTTTACAGATTTTTAGTTTTGGATGTCCTTCACATTCTCCTGGTACTGTTCCTTTTACAAAGTTTTCGGTATATACCCTAGAACATGCTTCGGTTGCCACACAGCCAGAGTCCATACAGATTTTAGCCGATACAATATTGCTTGGTCTTTCAAAGTTTTTGCCTGGTAGCTCTTTATGAATATCTTTCATAACAGCTGCCCAGATTTTAGCCGATGGGTTTCCACTAAACACAACCGTTTCGTTAATATCATAACCAAACCATGTTGTTGCTGTATAGTATGGGGTAAATCCGCATAACCAACGGTCAACGTTTTTCGAGGTAGAACCTGTTTTTGCACCAACACTCATGTTTGGTATTTTACAATTTGTTGCAGTACCACCTGCTCCAACAACTGGTTCTGTTAAGATACTCTTTAGAATATATGCGTTTCCTTCGGACATTACTCTAGTTTCTTTTTGGTCTGGTTTTAAGACAACATTTCCATCGGAGTCCTCAAGTCTTGTATAGAAGGTTGGAGTAATGTATACACCATCATTTGCAATCATGCCATATACACCAGCCATTTCCTATGGGCTAATTACAACGTGAATTCAACCAAGTACATTGTCTAGGTTTGAGTCCGTTTCTTTGGTTACTGTTGTATCAACTGCTTTTTGTAGTAATTCTAGTGATTTTCCAACCCCTACTTC
>CANSOY010000056.1 GCA_947648765.1 uncultured Clostridium sp. | reverse complement strand
GATCTACAAGAGGCTTTGGAAGAAGCCGAAGAAATGAGAAAGCATCCAGAAAAATATCCCAAATTTCATACGGTAGAGGAACTGATAGAAGATTTAGAAAAATAAAAAGAAAAAGCCCACGAATGCAATCGTATTTGTGGGCTTTTCCTTTGCTTGAGATATCATACCTTCTTTCTTCTCCGTTCAAAGTAGTAGTTGGTACGTCCGTAGTCGTCGAAGTAAGCATATCCTCGGATCCCAACTGCTTCCGCCTGCCGAACCACTTGGAGCCACACTCCAGTTTCATTGAGGTTAGGAGCAAGGTGAGGATAGCGCTGGAAGTCGGGGCCGAAACGGTAGGACAAGGTGTAGTCGTCAAAGCCATGGGACAGGTAAACATTGACCCGAATTACTTTGGCGGCATAATAGCGCTCGCTCATTTGCTCAAAAAACGGAATGAGCTGGACTTTTAAGATTTCGCTTGCTTTTTCTTGGTGCTGGCGTAAGATGTTGTTGCGCTGAACGGGGTCGAAGTCTGTCTGTAGCGACTGCAGCCAATTTCTTTCCAGTTTGGCGATTGTCCGCTTACAGAAGAAATGGATGAGTGCTATGAGCATGATATCCCTCCTAAAATTTAGATAGTCATATTATACCATAATTTACATAAAACGACAAATCTGACCGAGAAAGAATTGAAAATTCTCTCCATTTGTGATATACTTGTTACGTCAAACAAGCATAAACTCACATGTTTTCGACAAAACACCAACAACCTTGAAAAAATCTTTTTAGTGAGGAGCATGCAAATGGTAGTTTTGGAAGAGCAGGGAGTACGTCTGGAACTGGAAAAGAGTGGCAGGCGGGACTTCTACGGCAAGGTAAAGGTGCCAATGGAGTTACTCCAACAAAACGGAATGGTCCAGTGTAGAGGAAAGTTCAAACTGGAGATTACCGTTAAGAAACCGGCGGAAGCAGGTATATGTCTTACTTTCAAGAAGGCATACCGGATGGCTAAGGGGCGTTACGACGTAACCAGTGATGTCGTTCTGCATTATCAGGACGAGTGTTGCAAAATAATGCTTACCTTGAAGGCAAAGGTGTATGTTTCTCCGTCCGTTCGCAAGTTCAACAACAAGAAACAGTACTGCATTTTGGAGCGGTTCCCGAAGAACCCGAAAAGTTCACCGCCCAAAACGCCCCAGTACAAGTACAACAATGTGCAAAGACCGTATCAGGGCGGAGCGGTTTGTCCGAAATAACCACAAAAAAAGCACCTGGCAAGAATTTCTTGCTAGGTGCTTTGCTATCCTATTGATTTAATAATGTTATTTTCTTTCCGTTTTTATCAATAATCTTATCTTCTCGTAATTTTTTAATTTCTCGCATCATAGCTGCTCGGTCAATGATTAAATAATCGGCAAGGTCAGTGAGCGAAAATGGTAATTCAAAGGTATTTCTCCCAACTGCTAAACTCGAGAAATAGGATAAAAGTTTATCTCGAATACTTCGTTTGGATAATAGTTCAATTCTTGTGTTGATGGCAATAACCCTACTTAAGATTAAATCTGGTAAGCTCTCCACTAAGGTATGATGGAAGGCACAGTTTTTATCACAAAGTTCTTGCATCGAATAGGAGAAGAACAATACTTCGCAATCTGTTTTGGCAAGAACAAATAATTCACGGTTGGTACGAATACGGTAAAAGGCTTCTCCAAAAACATCATCTGTTTTGAAACAGTCAATAATGCTTTTCACCCCTTTTGCGTCATAACGAACCAAATAGGCTTCCCCAGAAAGGAGAATACAAATTTGATTACGGTTGATTAAATAGGTGGTAATAACCTCGTCTTTTTTGAACCTTCGAATTTGGGCTTGTGCACAATTTTTACTTAATTCTTGAGCAAATGCTTGTACATCAAATGCCTTTTTCATAAAAATCACCACTCACATTATACCACGAAAAAGTCGCAAAAGCAACAGTTTGCATAAAATATCAGGGGCAAAGTGCGAGATTTCAAGGGCAACATAATCATTTTTTTTGTCATATATTTGTCATAATTATTCTTCGCTTAGAGGCAAAAGGTCTTATGCCGTAGGAAAAAAATAAAATGAAAAAAGTTGCGAAAGCAACAGAATTTATCCTTGGCTAGCGATAAGATTAGTTCGGGTCAAGCGAAAGACCCCAAAAGCAAAATAAATGGAGGAGAAGAAGTCATGAAAGTAATTAAGAGAGACGGAAGAGAAGTAGATTATGACAGACAAAAGATTGTAACAGCAATTAGCAAAGCAAACCAAGAAGTAGTAAGAAAAGAAAGAGCAAGTAAAGAGGAAATCAATTCAGTCATTGAATACATCGAACAACTTGGGAAAAAGAGAATGTTAGTAGAAGACATTCAAGATGTCATTGAAGAACAACTAATGACATTAGAAAAATATGAACTTGCCAAAAAATATATTGTATATCGTTATACAAGAGCACTCGTTCGTAAACAAAACACGACCGATGAATCCATTTTATCTTTAATTCGTAATGAAAACAAAGAACTTGCAGAGGAAAACTCCAACAAAAACACCGTAATTGCCTCCACACAAAGAGATTATATTGCAGGAGAAGTTTCGAGGGATTTAACCAAAAGATTACTATTACCAGAAAAAATTACAGAAGCAGATGCCAATGGCGTCCTACACTTTCATGATGCAGACTATTTTATTCAACCAATTTTCAACTGTTGTTTAATCAATATTGGAGATATGCTAGACAATGGAACCGTTATGAATGGAAAACTAATTGAAAGCCCAAAAAGTTTCCAAGTTGCTTGTACAGTTATGACCCAAATTATTGCAGCAGTAGCAAGTAACCAATATGGTGGACAATCGGTTGACCTCAAACATTTAGGAAAATATCTAAGAAAAAGCAGAGAAAAATTTGTCAAAGAAATCAAAGAAAAATATAAAGGAAAAGTATCCGACGAAATTATTGAAGGCATTGTAGACGAAAGAATTAAATCAGAATTAAAAGCCGGCGTACAAACCATTCAATACCAAATCAACACCTTAATGACAACCAATGGACAATCTCCATTCGTAACCCTTTTCCTACATCTTGAAGAAGGCGACCCATACATCGAAGAAAATGCGATGATTATTGAAGAGGTGATTCGCCAAAGATATGAGGGAATTAAAAATGAAGCAGGCGTTTATGTAACACCAGCATTCCCAAAACTTGTGTATGTGTTAGATGAACACAACTGCCTAAAAGGTGGAAAATATGATTATCTAACCAAACTTGCTGTTCGTTGTTCATCCAAAAGAATGTATCCAGACTACATTTCTGCTAAGAAAATGAAAGAAAACTATGAAGGAAATGTATTCAGCCCAATGGGATGTAGAAGTTTCTTAGCACCATGGAAAGACGAAAATGGTAACTACCAATTTGAAGGAAGATTTAATCAAGGTGTTGTTAGTATCAACTTACCACAAATTGGTATCGTAGCAAATGGGGATATGGATAAATTCTGGAAACTATTTGACGAAAGACTAGAACTTTGTAAAGAAGCTCTTATGTGCAGACATTATGCACTACTTGGAACGTATTCAGATGTAAGCCCAATTCACTGGAAATATGGTGCTATCGCAAGATTAAAATCTGGCGAGAAAATCGATAAATTACTTTATGGTGGCTATTCTTCCATTTCACTTGGGTATATTGGAATTTATGAATTAACAGTGCTTATGACAGGAGAGTCCCATACGAGCGAAAAAGGAAAAGAATTTGCAATCAAAGTTATGAAACATCTAAAAGACACCGTAGAAAAATGGAAAAGAGAAACCAATATTGGATTTGCTCTTTATGGAACACCAGCAGAAAGCCTATGCTATAAATTTGCTCGTATTGATAAAGAAAGATTTGGTGTGATTAAAGATGTAACCGATAAAGGATATTATACCAACTCTTACCATGTTGATGTTCGTGAGAAAATTGATGCTTTTGATAAACTAAAATTTGAAAGTGAATTCCAAGATTTATCAAGAGGTGGAGCAATTTCATATATTGAAATACCAAACATGAAAAACAATGTACAAGCCTTGGAAGAAGCAGTTAAATTCATTTATAACAACATTCAATATGCAGAATTTAATACAAAATCAGATTACTGCTATGAATGTGGATTTGATGGAGAAATCAAAATCAATGAGAACAATGAATGGGAATGTCCACAATGTGGAAACAAGAACCATGCAAAAATGACAGTTGTTCGTAGAACTTGCGGATATTTAGGAGAAAACTTCTGGAACACCGGAAAAACCAAAGAAATCAAAGCAAGAGTACTTCATCTATAAAAACAAAAGAAAAGTCCTAGAGGAAGCCTCTGGACTTTTCTTTTACACTAAATTATAGAGTGGATAATTGAATTAAAACACCAAGTGCTGAGTTGATTAGTGTTACAACCAAGAAAATGATTGATAAAACTAAACCAACGATTGCCATTGTTTTGGCACCAGAATCTGTTGATTTTAATTGTTTTGCACTAAAAACAATACCGCAAATTGTTACTGGGTAACCGAAAAGTGGTATAAACCAAGCAATGATGGATACTAATCCTAGGATAAATCCAACTGGAGCTGGTTTCTTCTCTGCTGTTGCAGAAGTTTGAGCAGTTGTAGATGCAACTTCAAGAGTAGCATTACATTCTGGACAAACAGTTGAGCCTTCTGGAATTTCTTTTCCACATTTTGGACAAAACATTGTAAAATCCCTCCTTTTTCTATCTAGATTATAGGAGAAAAAAAGAAGATTGTCAAGATTGGACAAGAAAGAATTGATTATCGAGCGCTCTTGTGGTATATATAAATTGCGAGAAAAATGGAAGAAAGGAAGAAGAAAAAATGAAAATAGAATTACTAGGCGGATGTACCAAAGAAGAATTAGAAGGGAGAATTCAAAGAGTAGCAGCAGCCGGAAAATTATCCAGATTTCCAGGCAATGTCTTTGAAGTATTAGACAGTTGCGACGACTTTGAAAAGAATTTGAAATTAGTCAAAAGAATTATTAACATGGGACATAAATCTATTATTGAGCATGATTACTTAGTATTTGCCCTTTGTGATGTAACTCCAATCGTAGAACAAACGATTATTGGAAATCGTTTAACTTCCTTTACCATAAAATCGAGAAGAGAAGTGGATTTTCGAACAGCAGGATACTATACACCAAGCTTTCGAAATCGTGAGGGGGAGGTTCACCCGAACAGCGCCAATTTAACGAAAAAGTATCAAGAGCATATGCAATATTTGTTCAACACTTATGGAGATATTGAAGAAATGGGGATTAACAAAGAAGATGCTCGTTTCATTCTACCATATTGTTTTTACAGTAATATCATTATGGGAATTGATGCTCGTGGCTTAGAAAAAATGGTGCTTTCGTTCAAGTATGGAAGATTGAGCCGTATTCAAGAATTGAAAGAATTAGGAAATATCTTGTATGATATCATCCAAAAATATGTACCATATCTAGTAGATGGACTGGAAAAACAAGAAGTAAATGATAGCAATCCATTTGCGTACTTAGAAACTGAAACCACAAGACCAGAAATTAAAATCTTGGATAAGCCAAAGTTAATCGCCTATACACCAAATGCAGATGATGTTGTACTCGAAAGTATGGTGATGTACCATTATCAATGTAGCAAAGAAGAGGCAAAAGAACTCCTACAGCAAATGCAAGCCAAAGACCCAGATGCGAAACAGAAATTGATGGATAACATCTTACACAAAGAGGAAAGAAGAGAACTCGAACAAGTAAGTTTCACGTTCCAAATTCCAATTTCACTATCTATTTTAACCCATTTAACCAGACATCGTATGCACGCTCTTTTGGTACCAGAATTTGTACCAATGTGGGATATGAAAAACTATATTACGCCAGAAGCAGTCAAAGCAAAATGCAATGATAAATTCCAAGAGGCTATTCGTAAAAATCAAGAAGTATACCAAGAATTTATTCAAGCAGGTGTCAAAGAAGAAGACCTAATCTATTTCTATGTCGGAGCACAAATGTGTAATGTCATTACTACCATGAACGCAAGAAACACACAATGGATCTGCCGTTTACGTTGTTGTAATAAAGCACAATGGCAAATTCGCAACATTGCAAAAGAAATGGCAAAACAGGTCAAAGAAGTAGCACCATTGATTGGAGAAGGACTAGGAGCAACGTGTATGACAGACCGTTATTGTGGAGAAGGAAAAGAATGTTGTGGCTTAATTAACGCATTGTTAGAAGCAGACAAAAAACAAGGAAAATAAAGCAAAGCAGACCACCCTTTTGGGTGGTCTACTTTGTGACATTTCTAGCAAGAAAATGCCAAGGTCTTAAAGTTTTTGATGAGCTGAGAGTGTGAATTTCACGACCTTTTTCAAATTTTTCCGAGAGGCAGGGATACCAACATACTCGAACCGGACTAAGCGATAATAGCCTGCCGTGTCGATACGGTCGCTTTCCTGAAACCAGATGTAGATGTTGCCCTCCTTTACCTGATAGGCGATCCCATCGCAGAGTACGTCCAACAGCCCTTTCGGGGTATGGCTAAGCGTAACCAGAACGGTCAAGGCGGGTTCTGTCACAGGGGCTTGGAACAGCCTCTTAGCCGAAGCGTTAATCACTTGTTGAATAGCGAGCGGGATATGCGCATAGCTGGTATCACGAGGAAATGGTTTCATCGGTCTTACCTCCTTGACTTTCCTCAAGTTGTGGAATAATGTCATGATAGCGGTTCCAAATGGTAGCAAGGCTGTATGCCAGTTTGCCAAACCAGTGGATGTGCTGGTACTTGGGGATGGGGCCAGGCTCCCAGTAGTCTGTGCTGACAAAAGCTACCTTGGGAGCCTGATAGTGCTCTTTCCAGAAGTTAATTTCAGCACGGTGTAGGAGCAGAACATCGTCCTCGAAGATATCTGCTACTACGCAAAACATGGAATGGGGAGCCGGCTGTGTCTTTTGGAACAGGAACTCAATCCGATAAGTGTGGTAACTGACGATTTCCTCATACACTGGTCCAAAAATGAGATAGAAGGGACCAAGCATGGAGTAGAGTTCCTCTGGGGTAAGCGTGTCCTTTCTGGTCAGAGAGGACAGTTCCGGAATAGGGCTTACATCTCCCTCCAGAAGGTGCCCGCGTTTTTCTTGGAGCACATTCAGGAGAGCCATTTTGCCGGGAATTTGCGGTGTGTTGGGACCTTGCCAAGAGAGCGATTGCAGCAGTTTTTGAATCCGGAAATCCAGATTCTGCTGCATCAAATCACTTTGCATTTTTCTAGCCTCCTCGTTATTTTTTGAAAAAACTCTCTTTTTTCAAGTATGACAAAAGATATTATACCAAAAAAATGGTATTATGTAAAGAAAAAAGGAAGCAGGTGGCTTCCTTTTCAACGTTAATCTCCGATGGTAATATTTCCGCAGTTGCAATTTACGGTCAAAGTAACAGGGGCATTTCGATTGTTTTGACGAATGTTCAAATCTCCTAAATCTACATGTGCGTCAATATAAATATCATTGGTTTCTTCCACAGTGATATTTCCCATATCGACACGAATATTGGAGTCTTCTTGCAAATTTAGTTTGTCAATCGAAATATTGCCAAGGTTTGCACGTAGGTTACATTGGTTGGTAATTTCCTTGATTTCAATATTCCCACAATCACATTTGACAGTTGCGTTTTTTACACTACCCATTTAAACATTTCCGGCACCACAGTCAATGCTGAAAGAGGCCTGTAAAAAGTCTTCAATCTGGCAAGAACCACAATCAATTTTAACCGAAACTTGACCAACAAAAGAGGTTGGCAGATAAAGGACAATTTTGTTCTTTGGAGTTGGGAAAAAGAAATAGCTTTTCTTACCCTTGGTTTGTAATTCTAGTTTTTGGTTTGTTAAGTCCCAATCAACTTGGTCTGCGTTTTCGCCATAGACAACAAGACGAATGGAATTGTCTGAACTTTCTTCAATAGTAATATCCCCATATTCTTGGGATAGACTAATTTTGTTTACATCATCCAGAGAAAAGACAGTATCAAAGATAGAACTTGTGCTTTCTGCGTTAAAACCATGGAAAGAAATCATAAAACTCTTTCCCGTAATTAGGTAAGTGATTAAAAATGCAGTTAGTAGAAGGACAAGCAAGAGTAGTAGCACAATGGAAATGATAATTCCTGTTTTACTTTTCATCTTTTTCATCTCCTTTCAATAAGAAGACTAATTTTACAACTTGGCAGATTAAAGAGGCAATGATGAAGATAATCCAAGTAACATGCCAAGCCATGGTGAGAAAACTAACAATAAAGTAAATGGTCCCAGCAATGGACATAATGATTTCATTGATTTGTTTTTGCAAACTTTTTTGTCTTTCTTCCATTTGGATTTCTTCTTCTGTTTGCTCAAATTTGGGAATGGACATATAGTGACGAATAATGCGAGTGGTTGACCAGCCAATGAGCAATAAGAAGAGAGCAGTTGCAAGTACAGGGTTCATATTGAGTACAGGAATGGAAACAATTAAAACAATGATGGCTAAAAAGTAGAGGAATACAGAACTGCTAACGACTTTAGCAGATTTTTCTTTTACTTCTTGTTTGGTTAGTACGTTTTCTTGTTTCTTTTCTTCGACTGGCTTTTTACCAGTTAATAGTTCATCTACACCAATTTCAAAAAGTTCACAAAGTGGAACAATTTTATCAAAATCCGGCGTACTTTGGTCTGTTTCCCATTTGGAAACGGTTTGTCTAGAAACATTTAATTTCTCAGCAACATCATCTTGTGTCAAATTTTTTGCTTTTCTTAATTCAAATAATCTTTCTCCTAAATTCATAATTTTTCTTCCTCCTATGAAAAAAATTATACCCTCTTTTGGAGTTGCTTTCTATCAATTTGAGTTAGAACTTACGCAACTGAATTTAACATTGTAGCAGTAGCAACGGTTTGCAAGGATAAAATAAAACCCTACTTTGCAAGAAAGTAGGATAAATGGTGCGAGCAATGGGACTTGAACCCACACGTGATATCACACACGCCCCTCAAACGTGCCTGTCTGCCAGTTCCAGCATGCTCGCTTATTATTCCATTGTATCACGAACTTAGGAAAAAGGAAAGAGGAAAACCAATTCTTTTCAAATTTTACACGAGAAAGACTGGCACATAAGATATGCACCAGTCTTTCTCCGCGAAAAAAATTTTTTTCTGCATAGGCGATACCTAAAACAGATACAAAGAATACTGCCTTAGATCTTCGAGGTAGTGGTAGCCCACCAGTTTCCCAAAGCGCTTGAGATGGTTGTTCCAAATGTAGACACCAGATTTCTCCACTTTGTAGACAACGCCAGAATTCTCCAAGAAGTCCAGCAAAGTAGGGAAAGGCTCGTAGGCTCCAACCAGCATTTTGTAGGCTTGCGTTTCCAAGGTTTTCAGCCGGTTAGTAGTAATATCCTTTTCCACTTGCTCAATCAGTTGTTGCCGTTGCTGGGGTGTGAAGTGGCTCTGCGGGTTGTTGCTCTTTTCCAAAATGGTAGAGGTGTGCTCAGTCAACATTGGCGGAAGGTTCTGGTCAGCAAAATACTGGTTCCAGATATCCTTTAATCCCTCTAATAGTTTGATATAAATGTGGGGACAGCCATTGTTATACTTGGTAGAACAGTAGTATTCGGGAAGAGAAAACTCCATATCGCCACAGGTGTCGTCGCCATAGTGAGCGGGCCAAAAGCCGATGTTAATGCCTTTACAAATCTGGATATCGTCTTCGTAAATGTTGGCAGAAACACGGTAAAAGGCTTCTCCGCGCTTGTCCAGTTGCTTGAGGAAACGGATTTTGTACACATGGTAGTTCAGCACCGTTTGATAGGTGCTACCGAAGATAGCGAAAAGAACGCCAAGGTCGCGGATTAACTCGTCAATGGTACGGGTTTCCTCATGGTATGTGGTATCCTCCATAAAGTCCAAGGGATTCATTTGGATATCCGAAGGGGGAGCATAGCCATGTGCGATGGTATCCCAGAAGTAATCCCAGAAATCTCGGTTAGTCGAGGTGTTTGTAAATTTGGGTTCCTCCCTGGGAATGTTGTACGCTTTCTCATAAGCCAGAAGTTTTTTCTCCATCTTGACTAAGAGCCACTCCGCCTGTTTTTGCTCGGGACCTACAT
>CANSOY010000055.1 GCA_947648765.1 uncultured Clostridium sp. | reverse complement strand
AATGGTTCTTCTTTTCGCACAAGTTAAATGTAAGAATTGTTTTGCTCTTGTAATTCCAACATAGAATAAACGTCTTTCTTCTTCTAATTCTTTTGGCTCCCCAATGGATTTATATCCTGGGAAAATACCTTCTTCCATTCCGACTAGGAATACGCAAGGGAATTCGAGTCCTTTTGCACTATGTAGGGTCATAAGGGTAACAGACTCTTCTTCCTCTTCTAGGTTATCGATATCACTAGATAGGGTAATTCCCTCTAGGAATTCGGATAGGGAGTTGTCTGCAAATTCTTCTTCAAATTCGATGGCTACCGTTAGAAATTCTTCCAAGTTTTCAATTCGGTTTTCCGCTTCTTTGGTATCTTCTAATTCCAATGCTTTGGTGTAACCTGTTTTGGCTAAGGTTTCTTTCATTAAATCAGAAATCAGGGAGTCTTTTGCCATTTCTCTTAGTTCGTCAATGACCGCTACAAATTCGCTTGCTGCTGCTGTGATACGGTTTAGTCCATATTGTTCGGTTTGGCGTAGGACTTCATACATAGAGATACCAGATTTTTCTGCAATTTCTTGGATGTTTTCGATACTGGTTTTTCCGATTCCTCGTTTTGGTTCATTGATAATTCTTTTTAAGGATAGGTTATCTGCTGGATTGGAAATCAAACGTAAGTAGGCTATCATATCTTTGATTTCTTTTCGCTCATAGAATTTTAATCCACCAATAATTTTATATGGAATATTTTCTCTTCTTAAGATATCTTCGATTGCTCTAGATTGCGAGTTCATACGATATAAGATGGCAAAGTCAGATAGTTTTAAGTATTCTTGTGTTTTTAGGTGGTTAATTTGTTCTACGATATACGTTGCTTCGCCGTCTTCGTCGTCGCCACAATAGATTTGTGGTAACATTCCTTCTTCATTTTCCGTCCATAAACTCTTCTTGTATTTTTCTTCATTGTGTTTAATAACTGCGTTTGCTGCTTTTAGAATATTGCCTGTACAACGGTAGTTTTGCTCTAATTTAATAATAGCGGTTCCTGGAAAATCTTTTTCAAAGTTTAAGATATTGCTAATATCTGCTCCACGGAAGGAGTAAATTCCTTGGTCATTATCTCCTACAACGGTAATGTTTCCATAGCGTGAGGCTAAAATGGATACAAGCATAAATTGTGCTTTATTGGTATCCTGGTACTCGTCAACTAAAACATAATTAAATTTGGCGGAATAGTATTCTAGTACGTCTGGGTTTTCCATTAGAATTTTGATGGTATCATTGATAATATCGTCAAAGTCGATGGCATTATTTTCACGAAGGCGTTTTTGGTAGAGTTCATAGACTTGTCCAATGACTTCTTTACGATAATCTCCAGCATATTTGGCTTGGTATGCTTTTGGCTCTAGCATTTCATTTTTTCCATTGCTGATTTCGGCTTGTACAGAGCGTTCCGTGAATAGTTTATCGTCAATTTTTAGTTCTTTTAGACATTCTTTGATTAAGGCTTTTTGGTCTGTCGTGTCAAAAATAACAAAAGAGGACTCAAAGCCAATGCGGTCAATATATCTTCGTAAAATGCGTACGCAAATGGAGTGGAATGTTCCAATCCACATATCTTTTGCAACATCTCCAACTAGTTTTTCAACTCTTTCTTTCATTTCGTTTGCTGCTTTATTGGTAAAGGTAATCGCCAATATGTTCCATGGCTTGATGTGTTTTTCGCTCATTAAATAGGCAATTTTATGTGTTAGCACTTTGGTCTTTCCGCTTCCTGCTCCTGCAATGACAAGGCATGGACCTTCTGTTTGTAGTACTGCCTCTTTTTGTTTTTCATTTAACCCTTCAATTAACTCTTGCATGTTTGTTCCTTTCTTTGTCCTCAAATCTGCTTCGATTATATACCAGGATTTTTTCCGGGTCAACTATTTTTTGCAAATATATGTTTGTCATCTTGTAAGCCTTTTGATTATTTCCGTAACACATTTTTCGATTTCAATACAACAATTTTCATAGGTTTCTAGGCTATATCCCCACGGGTCTGCTATGTTTAAGTCTTGTGTTTCATAAGCATATTCTTTCATGGTCTTGATTACATCTTTTTTCTCTGGATAAAGGGATTGCATTTTTCTTTTGTGAGTTTGTGTTGCACATAAGATAAGGTCGCTCCCTTTGATGTCTGTATCTTGATGGTTGGTTGCGTGGTGTTTTTTTGCCTCGGATATTCCACGTTTTTGTAATACCATTATGGTATTTTGGGTTGCTTCTTCTCCCGTGTAAGCCTGCGTTCCGCAAGACTCCACGGCAATTTCTTTTCCCATTTCTTTTATTTTTTGTTTGGCTAAATATTCTGCCATCGCACTTCTACAAATATTACCTGTGCATACAAACATGATTTTCATTTCATTTTCTCCTTAGATGGTTGTTGCGAGAATTCCTAATACAAACCCTAGAATATTGCAGAAAGTTGGTAGTTTTCCCGTATGGATTTTGTTATATTCTGGACTTAATTCTCCTGATACAATATATAACATAGCACCACCTGCAAAAGCAAGGCACATAGCAATAATTTGCTGTGATATTTTCCCAATGATGGCTCCTAAAAAGGCTCCAAACCCAGTAGCAATACCGGATAAAAACACATAGAGCAAAATTTTTCCCGGCTTCATTCCCCCGTTTTTCATCGGGATTGCCATAGAAATTCCTTCTGGGATATCATGGAGAGCAATCGCAATGGCAAGCGATAGTCCTAATTTGAAAGAAGCGTCAAAACCAGAACCGATTGCTAGACCTTCTGGAATATTGTGCAAGGCAAGCCCAATACTTACAATAATTCCTGTTTTCAAGAGCGCAAATTTTCCGTGTTTGCATTGTGTTTTCTTTCTTTTTGAATTTTTTATCGACTAGAATATCGCAAATTGCCATCCCCACAATTCCAGCGAGAATTCCTAGTAAAACAGAGGAAATACCTGCAATTTCCATTGCTTCTGGAATTAAGTCAAAACAAGCAACTGCTGTCATAAGACCAGAAGCAAGTGCTAGGATGGAACTCAGAAATCGTTTGCTTGTATTTTTGAAGCAAATTCCAATGATACCTCCAAGCATGGTTCCAAAGGTTCCAAAAAATAGTCCTGTGATGGTTGTTTTAAGCAGTTCCATAATCCACTTCCTTTTCTTCTTTTAGTGTATGGAACTCTCTTCTTTTTTATGATAAATCAAAAAAGAAACGCTTTCTTTTCCTGCGTTTCTTTCCTTTTTTATTCTTCTCCTTTTAGTCTTTCTGCTCGGTCTGCTGCAATTAGATTATCTATCATTGCGTCCAAGTTTCCATTCAAGAAATCTTCCATTTGGAAAATGCTCATTCCAATTCGGTGGTCGGTAATTCTTCCTTGTGGGTAGTTATAAGTTCGGATTTTTTCGCTACGGTCCCCACTTCCAACTTGGCTTTTTCTTTCATTAGCAAGTTTTGCGTCTTGCTCTTGTTTTTCTTTTTCGTAAATTCTAGATTTCAAAAGTCGCATTGCATATTCACGGTTTTGCAATTGGGATCTTTCGGTCTGACATTCTGCTACAATTCCAGTTGGCTCATGAATTAGACGAACAGCGGATGATGTTTTATTAACGTGTTGTCCTCCTGCACCAGATGCACGATATACTTCCATACGAATATCGGATGGGTTCAATTGAATTTGTACATCTTCTACTTCTGGTAGAACTGCTACCGTTGCAGTTGATGTATGAATTCGTCCACTTGCTTCTGTATCTGGTACTCTTTGTACACGATGTACTCCACTTTCAAATTTTAATCTGCTGTAAGCTCCTTTTCCTGTTATCATAAAGGAAACCTCTTTGAAACCACCTAATTCTGTTTCGTTTTCATTCAAAACCTCTAACTTCCAGTGCTTTCTTTCTGCATACATCGAATACATACGAAACAACGTTCCAGCAAATAGGGCTGCTTCTTCTCCACCAGCACCGCCACGGATTTCACAAATAACGTTTTTGTCATCATCTGGGTCTTTTGGAATTAACAAGATTTTAAGTTCTTCTTCAATCTGTGGTAATTTGTCTTTTGCTTCTAACATTTCCATTTCTGCTAGTTCACGCATTTCTTTATCTGCATCATTCATCATTGCTTTAGCTTCTTCAAAATCATTTTGTACTTTTTTATATTCACGATATTTTAGTACAATCGGTTCTAACTCAGCATGTTCTTTAATATATTCTCTCCATTCATTTTGTCTACTAATAATCTCTGGGTCACTTACTTTTACTGTTAATTCTTCATAACGCTTTTCAACATCTTCTAATTTTTGAAACATACAATTTTCTCTCCTTTTTTGAACATTCCTATTATACCTTATTTTTAGCACCATTTCAATAGTTTGATATGAAAGGATATCGATTTATCTTTTTATTTCCTTCTATATATAATAATGTATTGATTCAATATAAAATAATCTTATTTCATATTTTTTATTTTATCTATCAAAAATATTGCTAAAATAAATTGTGATTTATTTTTTATTTATATGAAAAATATTTTTATTGTTTTATTTTTAATCGTTAAAATTATTTTATTATAATTTATCACAATAAAATAATTGATTTAATTTTTATTATTGATTAAAAAATATTAAATTAAATTATTTATTTTAATTTAATGTTTATTAAATTTATTTTTTGAAATATGTTCTTTATTATTTTTTCATTTAATTCTTTTATTTTTTATATTTGCTAAAAATATTTCTCATTTTTCGTTCGCATTTTATTTTTAATTTTTCTTTTTTGAACCTTGGCAAAATGATTGTTACTTTTTTCGAGTTTCAAATGATTTTTCGTCTATTTTTTTGCGATTATTTTTTCTGTTTTTGGTTTTACTTTTTGGTTGTTTTGAAAAATGGAGTTTCATTTTTGGATTTTGCCTTTGTTTCATTTTTTGGATGCGTTTTTGTAATTTATTTCCTGAAAAAGGAAATAAATTACATTTTGTATTTTGGCTTCTTGTAAATTTCAAGATTGTCAAAAAGTTTACGTTTTCGTTTTGTCTCTTTTTATCTTCTGCTTTTCACCAAAACCCCATTTAATTTAGCAATTCATCTACTTCTTCTAATTTTGTGACATTTTTTAGTTATATTGACAATTTCATGTCGTTTTTTGTCATTTAGCATCACTTCTTTTTGGGCTGTTTTTTCCACTACTCGTTTTTGTTTTTACTAGGGACTACTAGCATTTTATGTTTTTTTGAGTTCTCCTTTCTTTTCTTCCCCTCCTTTATTTTTATTCATATTATCATTGTGAACTTTTTTCTGAGTTTCCCACAGGTTTCACGTATGCCTGTGCATCTTTCTTCTGCTTTTCATTCATTTCTTGTCTTTTTGCTCTGTTTCTCTCTCACTTTCCTTTTTACTGTTCCACTTATTTTCTCTTCGTTTTCTACGAAATCCCTTCTGGTATGCTTATTTCCAATCCTCCTCTTCTTGCTTATCTTCATATTTCCTTTTTCTTCCTTTTTTGTGTCGCTGTTTTTTCCAGTAGAAATTTAAGTCGTTCGTTTCTCTTTTCTGAACGATTGGATTGAGTAAACTCTCAAAATATTTTGGCATATTTGTATCTCTTCTTATCTTGGTTTGCCTTTTTGTTTGTGTTTTTTCGTATTTCTGCCAAAAGTTGATTTTTGTATCTTTTCTTAGGCTTTCAATGGATATCTGTTCTACTTTTTGCCCAATCTTGTTTCTCACTGCTGTTTTTCGTCCTCTTCTTTATTTTTCGTATGTTTGTTCGCTTTTGTCTTTTAAGTTTTCTGCTTTTCGACCTCTTTGTCTTTCTCAAAATGGCATTTTTCATCCCGTTTTTGTTCTTTTTTTCCAGTTCATTTTTTTGCATTACTTTTGAACTCAATTTTATCTGATCCGACGAAATTACTTTTTTCTTTTCTCGGCACTGTTTTTCCTCTTTCACTTTTTCGGACCACTTTTTCTTGCCAAAAGATAAAAAAGTGCTTCCAAAAAGTTTGCAAAATGTCAAATTCATTTTTTGTGTTTGATTTATACACAAGCTCTCATTTTATTTTTTTGTATTTGCTTTCTCTTTTCTTTTTTTGTTTCAATTTGCCTCTTTTTTCTTGTTCATTTTTTCTGATTTTCCCTTTTTTATTGTTTTTGTCTTTTTTATTATTTTGATTTATGTTTTTTTATTCCTTTTTCTCTTTTCTTTTTTGAATTATTTATTTTTTATTCAAATTATTTTTATGAAACCTGCTATTTTAATTTTTATTTAATACAATTTATTTTTTTATTTCTTTTATTCTGTATTTATTTTTAATTAAATTATATTTATTTACGATTTAATTCTTTTTATTGCATTATTTTAATCTTTTATTTACTATATTTATCTTTGTATTTTTTCTTTTTATTTCTTTTATTGATTATATTTCTATGTATCCTTTTTATTTTTTCCTTTTTTCAAATTGTTTCTTTCTTTTATTCTTTGTTTATTTTTTGTTTTCCACTCTTTTTTGATACGAAAAAGTGCTTATTTCTTTTTTTCCACAGCCCATAAAACCTATTTTCCATCTTCCACACACGAAAAAAGACGGTGTGGATAACCGTCCCATTTCAGTATTTATGCTAGTTCCGTGAGTTTATATGGAATTTGTAATTCTTCTAAGATTTCTTTTTCTCTTGTAGAGCATGTAAGTAGGATAACTTGATAATTTTTTAATTCTATCCCTAAAAATGCTAACATATTTTTTAATCTTTCTTGGTCAAAATACGCAAAACTTTCATCTAATATAATTGGCATTTTCTCTGAAGATAATTGATTTATCATGGATAGTCTTAATGCTAAATACATTTGGTCTATGGTTCCAATACTTAATCTTTCGATTGGAATATATTGTCCTTTTTCATCTTCTATTCGAATTTTATTTTCAGCATCAATTACGATTTTTTGGTATTTACCACCTGATATTTTACTCATATTTTTGGATAGGTTTTCGGTTAATTGTGGCGTGATATTCTTTTGCATTTGGCTATATGCTTTCTCCATCCATGCCTTTGCTTGGTTAATTGCCCTCGTCTTCTCTTGTAATTCTTTTTTCTCTTCTTGTAGGCTACTATATGTTTCTTCTTTTTGTGGTAGTAATTCCAATTCCTCTTGGATATGGTCTAATTGATAGGTAAAGGAATTATATTTTACTTTATCATTGTTTAATTCCTCTGTTGTTTTATTATTCTGGTATTGGTTATTTTCCTTTTCAAAAAGTCCAAAGATTTCTGGTCGGCTATAGATATTCTTATATTCATTTGAAATGTTTTCAATCTCTTGGTCCAATGCTGCATCCATTCTTTTTTCTGCTTCTTGTATCTCTTTTTCTAGTATTGTATCATTTTGCTCTAAATATTCTAATTTATTTTCTAATTTTTCAATTTCATTTTTCTGTTCTTTTTCTTTTATATTATTTTCGATTTTTATTTTTTTATTTTTTTGAATAATTAAAAATATTCCAATTAAATTAAATAATAATACTATTCCAGAAATTATTTTAATTAAATTATTTTCGAAAATAATAATTGCAAAAAATAAAACAATTAAAATAATAAATAAAATAATTAAATTATTTTTATTTTCTTCTTTATAATTTATTTTATTTTTATTTTTTTCTGTTATTTCATTTTTTATTTTTTCAATATTATCATTTAATTCTTTTTTCTCATTTCTTTTATTTTTTAATTTTTCTTTTTCGATTTCGTTTTCTTTTAGTTTTGTTTCGATTTTTTTAATCACTTGTAATCGATTTTCTTTTTCTTCAATTTGATTTTTAATTTCTTGTTTCTCTTGTTCTAAATTATCTTTTCTGGCAAATGTCATTTTTAATTCTTGGATTTGTTTTTCTAATTCGGCTAATTTTCGATTAACTAAATTGATAGGCCTTTCTAATGTTCGTTCTGTTCCGATTTCTTCTAATTGTTTTTTATTTAATTTTTCTACTATCTTTTGATAGGATAAGTTATCATTTCCGGTTCCTGCTAAATTCGCTAATTTTTGAATTAAGAACGATTGCTCTTGTTCGTTTAATCTAGTTTCTCCTTGCATGGATACAATCGTTTTCAAAAACATTTCTTCTTCTAAATTCGTTTGTTCCACAAAGAAATGGCTACCTTCTTTTTTATCCATGGTATATTGATTGGTAATATCCTCTAATCTTTCATTATATAACTGTGGTGCTTTTTTCTTGAAATCTCGATAGATTTGGTATTCTGCTCCATTGTCTAATTGGTACGTTAGTTTTCCAGAAAATTCGTCTGTATGCCATGGTTTATATCGGTCATAATCTGAAATATCTCTTCCGTTTTTGGTTCGATTTATCCCATAAAAACTACTTTTGATAAAATTTAATAAGGTGGATTTTCCACTTTCATTCTGCCCATAGATAAGATTGATATGGTCGCCTAATTCAATTTCCTTTTGCTCTAATGTACCATAAGCATTTACTTTTATATTCTTTATTTTCATTCTTTCTTCTCCATTTTTATTCCAATACTTCTAATCCAATTTCTAAGGCTTTTTCAATTTCTTCTTGGGTAAGTTCTCCTGTTGCCATGGCTTGATATGCTTCTTTGATAAAAAGTCCTTTTAAGGTAAATGTATTGATTTCTTTTTCAAAGTCAACTTGTAATTTGGTTTCGTCTTTTATTTTTAATATCTTTTCTTGGTTGCAATTTTTTCGGAGTTTGCTTATATCAATTTCAAAATTTCTTCTTCCTGTTAAGATAATTTTTTTGTAATTTGGATTTGCTGGTAAATCGTTTAGCATTTCAATCAGTTCTTCGATTGTGTTCGTCCCACTAACATCTAATTGAATTTCTTGAAATTCTTTTTCGTCTACTGGTACAAATTCGTAAGATAATTTTGTTTTTCCGTCTACTTTTTCGAGTGAGCCAACAATCATACCATGTGCTCCTAATTCATCAAACCCAAGTGACAGCAAAGAGCCTGGATAAACAATGCCATCTTCTTTTGCTTCTGCATAATTGCTTTTATGGATATGTCCTAATGCAACATAATCAAACCCTTTTTCTTGCAAAGTTTTTCGTAGAATTGGATTGTATTCTTGCTCTCCTTTTTTGCTTCCATCTAAGTTTGCGTGCATAAGCAAAACATTGATTTTATCTTTATTTCGGATGTTCAGATTTTCAATTTCTCGACTATTATCATAAAAGTTTCCAAACCCAAATGTATATAAATCAAAGTCTGGTTCTTCAAAATAGCTCACTCCCGGCTTTACAATAACAACATTATGGTACCATGGATAAGTTTCATAATAGGAATTTTTGATATATGGGTCATGGTTACCTGGTGCGATAAATACCTTTGTTTCTGGGATTTCTTGAAACCATGTATTGATATTTTGAATGGTGGACTCTCTTACGGTTTCATTTTCATATAAATCTCCTGCAATCCACAAGTATGGTATTTTATTATCTCGCACATATTCAATTACTTTACGAAACGCTTTTCTTTGGTCTAATCTTCTTTCTTCTCCTGCTTGTGCTAGACTATCTAGTGTGGTAAAAGATTGATCAAAATGGATATCTGCAATATGAACAAATTTCATTTACTTCCCTTCTTTCTGTTTCTTTTATACCATAAATTGGATAGTCCGTCAATGAACTTTAGAACATTTGTTTTTTATCGTGCAAAAAAAAGATAGCGTTTGCTATCTTTTTAATCTTCATCAATTGGTCCAAATAGTTCATCGAATTTTGCTTCAATTTCTTTTTGTAGGTCATATTCTGTATCCGATGTTTGTGGTAGAACAGGAGCCTCTTCTTCTAGGGATAGTGGGCTTGGCTCTGGTTTTACTTCTGGTGCTGGCTGTGATGTTTCTGGCATTTCGTCCAAGTTTACTTTTAATTTACTCATATCCACTTTTACTGGTTCTGGTGTTGGTGGTGTTTTTGGCTCTGCTGTCTTTTCTAATTCGTCTTCAAATAGGTCGTCTAAGGACTCTACTTTTAAGTCTTTGGCTGGCTCTTGTTTTCCTGGTACATATGGGTTGTATGGATTAAATTTTCTCCATTCGCCTCTTTCACCTGCGTCAAAGTCATTATGGTTCATGGTATAGGATTGCAATTTTCTTGCGATTGGTTCTCTAAAGTAATAATATTTTTTGGCTTTAACTGGTTTAATTCCTTTTTCATAGATAATACATAAGTCATTATCCATTCGCCTTAATTCGTCCGGTGTCATAAGTGCTCTTGCCATAATTTGGTCAGACTCGTTATATCCTTGACGATGGTGTTCTTTATCTCGACTAATGGATGTACTATCTCTGGTAATGGTTTTTTCTCCTAATGCTTTGGAGAAATATTCCACAGTTTTGAACGAGTTACTTCCTAAGAATACGTGTGTATCGCAGTTACCCATAATGGTTTCATAGGATTTTTCATAAACTGCTTCTAATTGGTCTAAGTTTTGTAAAATAACACTAAAGGAAATTCCTCTACTTCTACTGGT
>CANSOY010000054.1 GCA_947648765.1 uncultured Clostridium sp. | reverse complement strand
AAAAGAGGGCGATAAAAATGTTACGAAAGAACAAGAACTTTGCAAATTTTCAGTCCATGATACAATACCATATGGCGAATATCAGAATTTTGAAGGAACCATCTTAGAAGTAAACAAAAAGCAATTAACGATTGAGCCAAAAGAAGGAAGTAAAATCCGAAAAATAGCAAATAAAGTACAGGTTAAAAAAGAGCCTTGGGACTACAACAAGTATACAGTAGGGCAAGTAATACGATTAACATATCGAAGGATTGATAAAACACCAGAAATTCCAAAATTAGAAAGCGTACATATCCGAACAATGGATTTTGAAATCCATTTCCGTGAAATCGTAAACAAAACAGACAGGGAAATTTATTCGATATTAACGAAAAAAGAAGGATATGAATATAATGTGTACACCTATGGAGGCGATGCAGATATCGTAAGAAAAGGACAAACAATTAATTTTGACACAGCCTTAAAAACAGGAGAGGTTAGTGCCGAAGATATTTTAGTAAAAGCACAACAAGATGTAGAAAGTGGAATTATCCAACAAAAAACTGCACCAAATGGAAGGGCAACTCTCTACTATTATGATACTTCTACTATTGTAAAATACAATACGGGAAAGGAAAAAGATACGATATATATTGCAAAACCAGATTTGAAAATAAGTGAATTACCCCAATAGAAAAGATGCAAGAATTTTACTTGCATCTTTTTTTCGGTAAGAAAAAATTAAGGAATTGGTAAGAAAAGCGTAAGACAACTGTAAGTTCTTATTAAAAAACTCCAGATATAAATTAGATACAATCTCATTAGGAGGATTTTTTTATGGGAAACTTAGAAACTTACGAAAACTTTATTCAAAATCACGAATTATGCGATTTCCAGCAATCGATGAAATGGGGCAATGTAAAAGAATATTGGAAAAATGAAATCATTGCCTTGCAAGACAAACAAGGGAATATACAAGCCAGTATGAGTATTTTAATTCGTAAGGTTCCGCTGTTTGGCAATCTAATGTATGTGCCACGAGGACCAGTTGGAGATATCCATCAAGAAGAAATCTTTCAGGAATTAACAACGCAAATGCGAAAAATGGCACGAAAATATAAAGCATTTGTGGCTATTCTGGAACCAAATATAAAAAAAGAAGATGAGGAATTTATCCAATTAGCCAAAAAACTAAATTACCAGATCTATAGTAAGGCAGTGAATTTCCATCAAGAAATACAAGCCAGACATAATTTCAGATTAGCCTTAGAAAATCGAACGGAAGAAGAGATTTTTCGAAACTTTTCTTCCAAAACGAGATATAATATAAGACTAGCCATCAAAAAGGGCGTTGTGGTCAAAGAACGAAAAGAAGAAGGCTTGGACGAATTTTATCAGTTGATGCAAGAGACAGGCAAAAGAGACCATTTTCGTATTCGACCAAAAGAATACTTTGCCACCATATTAAGAGAATTCCCAGAAGAAGCCAATCTTTACATAGCATATTACCAAGACAAGCCAGTAGCAGGAATTATGCCCATTCAATATGGAAATAAAATGTGGTATCTTTATGGGGCAAGTGGAAATGAGCACCGCAACTGTATGGCAACCTATTTACTCCAATGGGAAATGATAAGACTTGCCAAAAGCCATGATTGCAAACTTTATGATTTTCGTGGTGTCTGTATGGACCAAGGAGAAGAAGGCGGTTTGTATCGTTTCAAAAAAGGATTTGGTGGAGAACTGGTAGAACTCATTGGCGAAATCTACATCGCTTTCCATCCCATCCAATATATTCTATACAAAATTACCAAAAGACTTTATGATAAGATTGCTCGTAAAATTTATGCACTAAAAAATCGGATAAAATACAAGCAAAGGACAAGAAAAGGTCCTCTGCTTTTTTGCTGCAAAAAAGTAAAAATTGTTAAAATCAAGATACATAATACCAAGAAAAAAGAAACATACTAAAAAAAGAAAAAAATAATAAAGGAGGATTTTTGATGAAAAAAATCATTAGTATGTTAGCCATTTTTTCAATTCTTATGCTAACACTTTGGACAGGAAACAGTTTTGCAGCAGCATTAGATACCATTCAAGTAGAAACTGACAAAACAACCGTAAGACCAGGAGAAAAAGTGGTGGTATCCATTACATTTGGAAAAGATTTATCTTCCTATACTTTCGATGTTTCCTATGACAAAAATATTTTTGAATACATCGAAGCAGACGGAGGAACAGCCAACGACTTAGACACCAAAGTAAGAGTAAATTTCCATGATACGACAGGAGGAACGGCTCCACGAACTGGAATGAGTGTAACATTCCAAGCAAAAGCAGACTTAATTACTTCAAATCCAACTGAATTTGGAATTACAGCAGAAGGATTAGGAGCTGTAGAAAGTGGCACTGTTACCACACTTGACGATATTACCACACCAATTGTGAAGAATGTTACCGTAGAGCCAGAATATGTAGATTACACCATCAAACTAGAAGCAGAAGGAGAAATCGTTAAAGGAAAAGAAAAAGCAATGACACTTTCGTATGGGTCTACAATGGGAAAACCATATGAACACGCTAGATTAGTTGCAAGTGCAACAACACCAGCGGGAGCAACTGTAAAGCTACTCGCCACTGATACACAGGATTTAGAACATGACATTATCCAAAGTGGATGGGGAGATGCACAAGGATATAAGATTGGTGGAAAAGATGTTTCGCAAGTATTGCAAACACGAGCAACGTTTAGTGATGCAGGAGAATATACCATTACCTTAAAGTTAATTGACCGAGATAATGGAGACCAAGTTATTGCTGAACAAGCTATTCCGTTTCAAGTATTAGAAAAAGAAACAGAAATTACCCCACCTGTGCAAGAACCAGAAACACCACAGACGCCAGCACCAGAAGAATCAGAAACTGAGACACAGCCAGAAGAAAAACCAAGTAAACTACCAAAAACAGGAGCTAATATCTATGGCCCAGCCATAGGAGTTGTTGCCATTTTATTCATCAGCTATTTAGCTGTTACCAAGAAGAAATAACAAAAGAAAAATAAGAAGGAGAAAGGATTTTCTCCTATCTTATACATAAAAGGAGAGAAAATGAACGTAAGAAAAATGGGAATTGTAGTACTTGTCGCTACAATCCTAGGAATTATGGCAGCAGTTGGGTGGCAAGAATGGAAAGAGGTACAAGAAAGTAAACAAGAAGAAAAAACAGATATTTTACAGGAGGAAAAATGGCAAGAAGAGCCAGAAGTTTTGCAAATTCAAACAATTGTATATCCCAAAGAAGAAATTGTGGATAAATACAAAGGCTATGCTGTAGCAGCAAAGTTGGAAATACCAGCCATCAGACTAGAAACATACATTTTAGAAAAATGCACCAAAAACTCTTTGAATAAAGCAGTTGCCAAATTTTGGGGAACCAATCCAAATGAGATTGGAAACTGTTCTGTTGCAGGGCACAATGCACCACGAAATAAGAACATGTTTTATCATCTAAAAAATTTGGAAATTGGAGATGAATTAACCGTATCTGACCGAAAGGTAGGAAAAGTACCCTATGAGATTTATCGCAAATATACAGTATTACCAGACGATGTAAGCCCTCTGGATGCAGATATGCGGAGGAAAAAGAGAGATTACCCTCATTACTTGTACGAACAATTCGTCCAAAAGATTAATTGTGAAAGCAAGAGAAAGGAGTTTGTAACATGAAGAAAATCATTGTATGGACTGGTATACTGGCTATCATTTGGCTTTGCATTTGGGGATGGGGGCAAATTTTTCCTTCTGAAGCATCCAATAAATATGAAGGAATTGATCAATTTCCAGGCAGTTATCAAGGGTATTTAACAGAACTCAAGAAAAAACATCCGAATTGGAAATTCAAAGCACTGTATACGAACTTGGATTGGAATTATGTAATTCAACAAGAAAATCAATTTGGAAAAAACTTAGTACCCAAAAACTATTCAGATGCTTGGAAAAACACGACACCAGGACAATACAATGTAGAAGTAGACCGTGGATGGGTAGACAGTTCGAAAGAAGCCGTACAATATTGTATGGATCCGCGTAACTTTTTATATGAAGCACGCATTTTTCAATTTGAAACATTATCCTATGAACCTCATAGCAATAGCCTAACAGGAACCGACAAAATCCTCTATGGAACCGAATTTTACCAAACAAAAGTAAGTTATGTCGACTCGTCGGGAAATTGGATTCATATGGCAGAAACTTATGCAGATTTAATTCTAAGAGCAGCCCAAACTTCTGGTGTTAGTCCTTACCACTTAGCCTCTCGTATTAAACAAGAGGTAGGACCATTTTTATCTCATAGTTCTATCAGTGGTACAGTTCCAGGTTTTGAAGGCTTATATAATTTCTATAACATTGGAGCAACCAGTTCTCCCGAGCCAATGGGAGCCATAAAAAACGGACTGCAATATGCAAGAGATGGAAAAGGAGCGAGCCAAGATAAAAAAGACAAGTACCATATTCCTTGGAATACAAAAGAAAAAGCGATTACAGGAGGCAGCATCTTTATTGGAGCAAGTTATATCAACGTAGGACAAAATACCATCTACTTGCAAAAGTTTGATGTTAATGATGATCGAAATGGAAACCTATTTACCCATCAATATATGACTAATGTGCTAGCACCGTATAGTGAAGCAAAATCCATTTATAACGGCTATCAAAAAAGCGGATTATTAGATTTAGATATGACATTCCTCATTCCAGTATATAACAATATGCCAGAAGTCCCAATACCGAGTCCAAACATTAACCAAGCAGGATTTCAAGCAGACCATACCAAAGTAGTGTGCACACGGAAGCCGTGTCAACTTGCGAACTGGACCAGGCACTTCGTATGAAATTATAACAACCATCGAAAAAGACAATGAAATGACACGAATGGAAAGAGGAGCAGAATGGGCACGTGTGCAACTAAAAAATGGTATCATTGGGTATTTATCGAACACTTATCTAGCAGAAGTATCCATGGCACAAATTGAGCGCATCCAGTTAAGTATGGACAAAACTACCTTAAACAAAGGAGAACAAGGAAAAGTACAAGTCAAAATAGAGCCAATTGAGGCATGTACTCGTCCAATCCAATATAGGTCGAGTAATCCAAGTGTAGCGACAATAGACAGCACTGGAAAAATTCAAGCCATCCGTTCTGGAAAAACTACCATTACGGTAAAAGCAGTGGAAAATAATGTGGCAAGCCAAATTGAGGTAACAGTGGTAACAAAAGTAGCGGGAATTGAAATGCTACCACAACAGATCTATCTACAGGTAGGGGAAGCAATGCAGGTGCAAGCAAATGTATTGCCAGAAGATGCAGATGTGCCACAAATTGAATTTGAAAGCACTAGCCCAGAAATTGCCAGTATCTCAAAAACAGGAGAAATTTTGGCAAGAAAAGAAGGAAGAACCATCATTGTAGCAAGGGCAAAAGAAAATCCAGAAATTCAAACACAAACGAAAGTATTTGTTGTACGAGCCTTGGAAGAAAATGAAATTTCTTTCGACTCATCGCTTCAAGTGAAAAATGAAATCCTAACTGGAATAGAACCAAGCGAGAATACGGTGGCAGAAATCAAAGATAAAATCTCCACTGCGTTAGAAATTGAGATGGTCAATTATCAGGAAAAAGTATTACAAGAGAACGACTTGGTAGGAACGGGTTGCCAAATTCGTATCAAAGAAGGAGAGGCTATCTTAAAACAATATACAGTCATCCTATATGGAGATGCAGATGGAGATGGCAAAATTACAAGTGTAGATTTATTAGTTATTCAAAGACATATTTTGGAAATGGAAAGAATGGATGCTATTTTTTGCAAAGCAAGTAATATCCGCAAAGACGGAAGAAAACCAACAGCTTTAGACTTATTATTCATTCAAAGGCATATTCTAGAAATGGAGAGAATCCAGCAAAAGTAAAGGAGAAAAAGAATGAAGAAAATTAGAATTGGGATTGCAATCATCTTGGCTATTTTGTTTTTGCTTAGCGGAAAATGCCAAGCACAGCAAGAAACCAAATTAGTTGTCGTTAGTTCAAATGAAACCATAGAAGTAGGCGAAGAAATTGAAATTGGGATAGCAGTAGAAAATCTGAACATGGCAGCATGCGAAATTACCCTAAATTGGGATACGTCGAAACTAGAATGGATTTCACAGAAAAAAGATAATATCCATGTGGTAGACAATCGCATCCAATATATCTGGTATGATAGTAAAGGTGGAAGTATGCCAAAAACAGGTGAATTTGTTCGCTTTCGTTTCCGTAGCAAAGAGGCAGGAAATGTCAGTTTTTCAGCAGAAGGAACCCTTTATGACGGAACGGGAAATGAATTTACAGTGCTATCCGAAGAAACAAGAGTGGAAATCCAGGAGCAAGTTACTACACTGCCAGCAGAACCAGAAGTAGAAGATACCCAAAGAGAAATCAATACAAATCTAGAAACACTAGCTATCGAAGACACCTTACTATACCCACCTTTTATGGCTTCTCAAACCAGTTATACCGCAGAGATTGGAAATGCACAAACAACTGTCAAACTATTAGCCATCCCAGAGCAAGAAAGTGCCATTGTAGCCATCGAGGGAAATGAAAATCTACAAGAAGGAAATAATTCCATTACGGTTCGTGTAACGGCACCAAGTGGAGCAAAAAAAGAATACAAAATACAGGTATATAAACGAAATGTGGAAGAAGAAGCGGCATACGAAGAAGAGCAGGCACAAATGATAGAAAAGGTAAAAGAAGCTTATGAGATTGAAAAGTTAAGTACCAGCCATGCGAGTGAAAAAATGCCGACAGAAGAAAAGACAGAGGAAGAACAAAAAGAAAAATACTGGCAGGGGTTTGTTATTATCCTAATTGGAACGATGCTTGGTGTGGGCTGGTATGTGTTAGAAATGAGAAAAAAGAAGAAGAAAAAAATTTGAAAAAAGACTTGACGAAGACTATACCCTAAATGATATATATAAGAAAAGGAAAAAAGAAAGGAAGAATGAGATGGAAAAAGCAAAGGTATATTTTAGTAAGGAAATTACACCACAAAATGTGGTAAGGATGTTCAAAGCACTTGGAAAAGAATTACCAGGAAGAGTGGCAGTCAAGGTACATTCTGGTGAAAAAGGAAACCAAAACTATCTTCATCCAGAATTTATGAAACCAATGGTTGATGAAGTAAACGGAACGATTGTAGAATGCAATACGGCTTATGAAGGGGCAAGAAACGAGACACATAAGCATAAACAGTTATTAGAAGAGCATGGGTGGAGCAGATATTTTGGAGTAGATTTAATGGACGCAGAACCAGAAGATCTAGTTCTTGAAATTCCAAATGGAAAGATAATTCACGAAAACTTTGTCGGAAAAAATCTAGCCAATTATGACTCCATGCTAGTACTATCCCATTTCAAAGGTCATCCAATGGGTGGCTATGGAGGAGCGATTAAACAGTTATCCATTGGTTGTGCATCTTCCGCCGGAAAAGCGTGGATTCACACAGCAGGAAAAACAAAAGACCAATATAAATTATGGGACAATGTGGCAGAGCAGGACGAATTTTTAGAAGCAATGGCAGATAGTGCGTTATCCATTGTACAGTATTTCAAAGGAAATATGGCATTTGTCAATATTATGTGCAATATGTCAGTGGATTGTGATTGCTGTGCGATTGCAGAAGACCCATGTATGCAAGATATTGGAATTCTTGCTTCGCTTGATCCAGTTGCACTTGACCAAGCGTGTATCGACCTAGTTCGTAAATCCGAAGATCCAGGAAGAGAACATTTATGGGAAAGAATTCAGTCAAGGCATGGAACCCACACCATTGACGCGGCAGCAGAAATTGGAGTAGGCTCCAAAGAATATGAATTGGTGGAAATGGATTAAAAAAGAAAAGCAATTAGAGAAATCTAGTTGCTTTTTTGCTATCAAAAAAGAGCGGGTGGAGAAGCGTTAGAATCGCCTCTCCACCCATAGAATGTGCATTCAGCCTAAGCGGATACTTATTTATTCAGTTGTAGTTGGGATACCGAGCGGCCAACCGCTTAGCCACAAACTTCGCCGGGAGGGCGATTTTGCAGGTACTGCTGATGGTCGCAAACAATTCTACGACTCTGCGGATACCGCGAAAGCCGAGAACGTGCCGAGGTCGATTTGGGATGCCGAGAATGTGCGGACATTCCGTCGTGAGCACGGTACGCGTCGACAGAGTTGCCGGCGGGAACAGAGAGCTCATAGGGCGGAGCGACAGCAGCGTCCTGTTTGGTAGCTGCCGAAGCGGGGACCATCAGAAACAGACAAATCACCGTTGCCAGCACGAGTGCGAGTAACTTCTTGTGTAAGCGTAAACGCATTCGATGCCTCCTAAAAAGACTGGGGCTGATTGCAACATCCTATATTATGAATACAGGAGAGTAATACACTCCCGTACCATAACCAAATGTGTACTAAAAACACGAATTCCATTATACTTTCTGTGCGGTAAAATGTCAAGAAAATTAAAGACATTGAAAAAATTATTCAAAAAGGATTGACAAAAGAAAAACAACTGTATATACTGTATATATACAATCTGAAAACAAGGAGGAACGATGGATATTATTATCAGTAATTCAAGCAATACACCTATTTATGAACAAATCAAAGAACAGATAAAAAATAAAATTGTGTCCAATGAATTAAAAACAGGAGAACTCCTGCCATCTATCCGAACATTAGCAAAAGACCTGCGTATCAGTGTTATTACAACCAAAAATGCGTATGAAGAATTAGAACGAGAAGGTTATGTAACAACAATTCCAGGAAAAGGCACGTATGTAGCCAGTAAAAATATCGAACTCATTCGCGAAGAACAATTACAGAAAATAGAAGGACTGCTGGATACCGCAGTGTCAATAGCCAAAATTAGCAATATCTCGAAAAAAGAGATAGAAAATATGTTAGAGATTATTTATGAGGAGGATAACGAAAATGGAACCATTGATTGAAATAAAAGACTTAAGTAAAAATTATGCAGGATTTTGCCTAAACCAGATTAACATTACCTTACCAAAAGGTATGATAATGGGCTTAATTGGAGAAAATGGAGCTGGAAAGAGTACAACCATTAAAGCCATGTTAAACTTAATCCATCCAGACAGTGGAGAAATTAAATTACTCGGGAAAGATTATCAAAAAGAAGAAAAGCAAATTAAGGAAGAAATTGGAGTGGTGCTAGATGATGGCTTTTTATCTGAATATTTGACACCAAAAGATATTAACAAAGCCATGAAAAACATTTATACGAACTGGGACGAAGAGCAATATTTTACTTATTTAGAGAAATTTCAGTTGCCAAAAGATAAGATTTCAAAGGAATACTCAAGTGGTATGAAAATGAAATTAAAACTAGCTGTTGCACTTTCCCATCATCCTAAGCTACTCATTCTAGACGAACCAACGTCTGGCTTAGACCCAGTAGCAAGAAATGAAATTTTAGATATTTTCCAAGAGTTTATTCAAGACGAAGAACATGGCATTTTTGTATCAAGCCATATTACCACGGATTTAGAGCATATTGCAGACTATATTGTGTTTGTTAACCAAGGAGAGATTATCTTAAATAAGACAAGAGACGAATTATTAGAGAAATATGGAATTGCAAAATGTGCAAAAGAAGAATTTGAAAAAATTGATCCAAAGGATTTCATTCGTATGAAGAAAAATCGTTATGAATATGAAATTTTAGTAGAAGATAAAGCAGCATTTCAAAAGAAATATGATGTTGCGATTATGGATAAACCAAGCATTGAAGAGATTATGCTACTCTATATTAAGGGGGAAAAATAAATGAAAGTAATCAAAGGTTTAATAATAAAAGACTTATTACAATTAAAAAATTATAAGAAAACATTAATTGCATTTTTGTTTATCTTTATTCTTACTGCCATCACACAAGAAAGTATTTCCGAAGCAACCAGTATGCTCATTGTTATGATAACATTAGGGTTTGGAATGGTTGCAATGGGAACCTTTAGCTATGACGAATTAGCAAATGCAGATAAATATATTTTAACATTTCCAGCAACCAAAAAAGAGGTAGTTCTAGCAAAATATATGTTAGTAGGAATTGCAACAATACTAGGCGCAATCTTAGGAATGGTAGTAACGGTTATTCTAACACTTGCATTACAGAAAGGATTACCAAACTTTGCAGATATTGCAATGCTTGCAATCGGAAGCATTTTTGGAATTACCCTTGTAACATCTTTTCAAATTCCTTGCGTGATTAAATCTGGTGCAGAAAAAGGCAGAATTCAAATGTTCATTATTATAGCTGTTGTGGCATTTGGATTAGGTGGGCTAATTTCTTTAGGAGAACACTTAGGATTATTCAGTGATGGATTTTTGTATGGGAACCTACTAGAAATTGTAGCACCATTTCTGTTAATCTTTCTTATTGCTATCATATATACGATCTCTTATCGAGTATCTTGTCATTTCTATGAGAAAAAAGAAATGTAGGAAATACAGAAACAGGCAAATTCAGAAAATGAGTTTGTCTGTTTTTATATAGAAAGAATATGGAAAATATTGACAAATATAGTAAAAAGTTGTTTAATAATAAAAGGCAGTTAATAGTAAGACATAAAACTAATCTAAAAAACTTTATTCATAAATGGATTGAAATCAAAAAAGATATCTGAAAATTTTTCCAAAAGAGAGAATAAAAATCAAAAAAATAAAAAAATCAACCGATCTCGGATAGGGCTATTTCTCATGCCTAAACAAACGAAAAAGGAGAAATAAATATGCAAATAGAAAATA
>CANSOY010000053.1 GCA_947648765.1 uncultured Clostridium sp. | reverse complement strand
AGTCTTCTCTTTCTAGTACCTCTGTATTTAATGCAACTCCTGTTGTTTCGTCATACAAAATGGTATCTTCTCCAATCGGAGAAAGTAGCATAAACTCCTCGCTTTTCTTACCACCCATTGCGCCATTGTCTGCTACAACCGGAACCATTGGTAGTCCAATTTCACGAGCGATTGCAAGATACGCATCTCGTACTTGTTTATATGATTTCTCTAGTCCTGCTACATCAGTATCAAAACTATATGCGTCCATCATTAAAAAAGATTTTCCTCTTAATAAATAGCCTCTTGTACGGATTTCATTACGATATTTCTCGCCAATTTGATAAAAGGTAGCTGGCATGTGTTTATATGATTTTAGTTTTTCTCTTGCATACTCTACCACTGCTTCTTCTGCGGTTGGCGCTAGGCAGAAAGTCCCTTTATCTGACTCTACGACAAGCATCGTTCCATCTTCTACATATTTATCCCATCTTTGCGACGATTTCCAAATATTATCTGGTTGCAAGGTTGGAAGTTGTACTTCGATACAACCTGCTTCATTTAAGCATTTTTCAATCATTCTTTCTACATTTCTTTTGACTAACATTGGAATATTGCCATAGGCATAAATCCCTGTTCCATATTGCAATAATTGTCCAGATTGCAATAACATATCTTGTACTGGGTACATTTCATCCAAGTTATGGATACGCATCGTTCCCATTCCTGATTGTGATAATTTCATGTGTTTCTACTCCTCTTCTTTGATTTCTTCTTGTTCTTCCTCTAGGTCTTCCCTTTCGGGCATTGGAGCCTCATTCGGTCGATTTTGAAATTCTTCTAATACAATTTGTTCATTTTCATCTAATTTATATTTTGGTAGTTCTGGCAATTCTTCCATACTACCAATTCCAAACATACGGTAAAACTCGCTTGTTACACGGTAGGTCATTGGTCTACCAGGTGCATCTAATTTTCCAACTTCTTTGATTAAGTTGTAGTCGAGTAATTTATAGAAAGTACCATCGGAATTAACACCGGCGGATTGCTTCTACCTCTGCTCTTGTAATCTTTGGATTGTACGCAATAATCGATAACGTTTCTAAGGCTGCTTGGGATAAATTTGGTCTTGTTCGGTTATCAAAAATTGGATAAATATAATCATAGAATTCTTTTTTCGTACATAATTGATAAGCACCATTTACATTGATAATCTCAATGCCACGATCTTCTTTTGCATATTCCTCTTTCATTTGTTGAATGATTTCCATTACTTCATCGCTGCTAATCTCTAATGTCTTCATGAGTTCTGCAACATCTACTTCACGTCCTGCTGCAAACAGTATGGCTTCCATAATGGCTTTCTTTTTGGCATATTCCATAAGATCCTCCTCTCTTTATGCATTATCATCCAATGATACGACTCTATTTTATACTATTTTCCGTTTTCTGGCAACAAAATATTGAAAACATTTGAAAAATCCTACTTTCTATGTTACGATAATAGTAGTTTTTGAAAAGGAGTGTTTTCCAATGGATGATGAAAAAAATGAAAATCAAACGGAAGAACGTAGAGAAATTCGCGTCGTTTCTGGTAATCCAGACGATTTAGATATTTCTCCTGTTTATGACCATATTGAAATTGAAAAACCAACCAAAGAAAAAAAGAAGCAAACCATTATTGTTCCAGAAGAAAAGAAAAATAGTTAAAAGAGGATATATGCAAGCATATATCCTCTTTTTTAATCTATCTTAGATTGCTTCTTCTGCTTCTTTTTCTTCCGCTACATTGTCATCATCTTCATTACAGATTTCTAAACTTGCAACTGATACTTCATAAGCAATTCTGGTTTCAACGGTTCCATCTTCAAATTTCTTTTCATAGGTTCTCGATTGAACTCTACCAATAATCTTAACCGCTGTTCCAACTTCCATATTCTCACAGAAACGTGCATTACGTCCCCATGCAATACATGGAATATAGTCAGATTTATTATATGCACGATTAACGGCAAGTAAAATGTCTGAAATTTCACGGCCAAATGGTGTTTTACGATAAATTGGCTTTTTACATATGTACCCATTTAATGTAACTTCATTGGAAACAATATCCTTTCCAACTTTCACATCATTTTCTTGGTCTTCTGCAAAAGTAATGTCTTTTGCAAACACAGTTAAAATCAAACGGTTTCTGTCATTATCATAACTATTATAGGAACGGAATTGTCCTAAAACAGTTACCTTACTATCGATTTGAATATCTTGGCTCGTTAAAAGCCTTTCCGATATTGTGATTGGAATTAAGTCGGCATTTCCACTTAATCTTGGCACACTTAAATCGAAGTTGAAAAATTTTTCTCCATAAACTTCATGACTAAATCTTTTTTCGCTTGTTACCTTTCCCACTAATACTAAGTGGTTGTTCTCATCATAATTGGTATTCACTAGAATTTCCTCCCCTACTTTTGTATCTAATCTATTTTTATTTCATCTGGTAAGTATTTAGAATGTTCACTCACATTTTAGATTATACTACTTTTTTCCAGTTTTGTCTACATAAAAAGTTTATTTTGTTAAAATTTGTCTATTTTTTTGTTAAAAACTATGATTTTTGCTGGTTTTCGACCTTCTTTTCCCCTTTTTCTTGGTATAAAATTTGCAAAGTTCCATACCCTAACAAAGAACGAACTGCCTCATTTTCTCTGCGAAATAGAATAATTTCTTGCGGCTCAATCCACTCGCCAGATTGTTTTTGGATTTTTCTTTGCAAACAGATTTGAATAGTGTGGTCTGTTAAACTAGAAAAGGTAACTGTATCTTTCCTATGATAGCCATATGTGATGACTGCCTGTTCTTCTTTGCCTTGGACTAAGCTTTCCATCCCTGTATCGCTGTCGATAACAATGTATTTACAGTTTTGAAGTAGATTGGAAAGTACATCTTTATGTGAAACTGCATCTTGTATAACAATAGTTTCAAACTGAACATTTTTTAGAGGTACCAAGTCTTTTTCTGCCAAGTAAATGACTTGATTGGGATAGACAAGGCGTCCCATTTTCTCTAAATCCTTTTCCTTTTTTTTCTTTGCAATAATACCAACGAAAGACATACTTTCTCCTTATCTTTTGACTATCTCTTTTTTCCTTATTATCCCACACTTTTCCTTTCTTATTCGACTTTTTATGGCTTGGTATTTCGAATTTGGTTCCTTCCAGTTGTCTCATTTTGGATTTCATTTGCTGTTACCACATACGAAGTTTCGACTGTGTTTTCATTTTTTTGCATATTGCCTGTCATACCAAGCAAAATTCCCACCATTCCTAATGCTAATACAAATGAAAAGATTTTCTCCTTATTGATTACGAAAAACATATTTTTCTACCCTTCCTTTAGTCATAGACTTCAATCCCGTGGATTACTAGCCTTTGCAAGGCACCGCAAAGTACACGTAATGAGCGTTACTTCACGCTCTGCCTTAGTGTCTTGCGCTAAACATTCTGTATTTTGAGGAGATACCTTTTGGATTTTATCGATCACATACGTAACACTTCTTTCGGCTGGATCTGTTAAGATAAACGTATCTCCAATTTCTAGTTTTTTGAGTTTACCAAAAGAATTTTGGTAATTATGCCCAACAATGCAAAAGTTTCCTTCATAGTTTATTTTCGGTCCGCAAATTTTAGCAATGCCTAGTTTTAGCGACTTTTCGTCTGCTTTTTCTAATATTTTTTTGCACAAATCTAATTTGGGTATCGTGAGTGTTCCAATGACACCATAACCGCCCACTTTCTTTTCTTCCATTGCTGGCAAGCCTTCTTCTACCTTAATGGATAAAGCCTGCTTTGTTTCTTGCCAAGTAGCAAGTTCTTCGGTCCTTTTATTTTGTGTAGTTTTTTTGACCGCATTTTCTGGTTTTCTACAAAGCCAAAAGGCACTTCCCACAAGCAATGTTAGGCATCCTACTAAACTGAGCATTAACCAGATTTTTTTCTGCATGAAATCCCCTTCTTTTTAGTTTACCTTTTTCATGCGGTACATAGCAAAGAGAAGAAGTCCTACAACTGCGGTTCCATAAGCAATAAGTTCTGCTACACTGGCTCCTGTTTTTGGTAGTTCCTCAATTTCATCATTGGTTGGTACATTTTCTACCACTTGATTGGTTGTTTCATTGGCCACCGTATTATTCACTGGTGTATTTTCACTTACCGTCATTACAATTTCTTTTGTCGTGATAACAGCATCTGCTGCTTCTTTGTTAATAAGGCTTAGTTTGATGCGGTATTCTCCTGCTTGGTCGAAGGTAGCACGAACCGGTGTTACATTTCTTACCGTTGCTGGAACAGCAAACCCATCATCTGCTCCCCAGTAACCAGTTTGGGCAATGTCTATTTCACTTCCACTGCTATTGGTTGCTAATAGCCTTGGTGTGGATGGTCCTGAAATCTCTACCTTGATTCGTACCTTAGAATATCCACTACTGGTTCCATCTCCTATGAGCACCATATCTATGGCTTTTTCCTGCCCTTTTATCAAATCTCCTGTATAGTTCATTTCAAAGTCGTAACCATTGGCAGCAAAACAAGTCGTTCCTAATAGACAAAGTACGAAAAAGGCTAGCATACCAATCAAAAATCCGTCTTTTTTTCATAAAAAACTCCCTTTCCTCAATAAATTTTATACTACCAACTTATGTGCTGGTTTCTAAAATATACCGAAAAAAGGGATATATTCTAAGATAATCGTATCTTTTGAATTTGCTCTTTCATTTTCTCGTTTTGAAAAATGAGGTTTGTCATCTGCTCTAGACTTGGTGTGTGGTCTGTTACAAAAATTTGGTATTGTTTTGAAAAGTCTGCTGGCTGGCTTCCTAATTGGTCTTGCTCTGTTAGGATTTCTTTTACTTTTTGTGCCACTAATTTTCCTGTGTTAATGAGTTCAATTTCGGAGCCTAGTTCTTCTCGCAATACTTTTTCAAACAGCGGATAATGCGTACAGCCTAAGATAAGAGCATCCACATCGTGCATTTCTTTTACATATTCATGTATGGCAAGACGAGCTACTTCATTCTCTACCCAGCCCTCTTCTGCAAGAGGAGCTAACAAAGGACACGCATTGGTTTTCACTTGGATATCTGGTCTTGCTATTTTTAGTGCTTTTTCCCAACCACCACTACGGATCGTTCCGGCAGTTGCAATCACGCCCACAGTATGAAGGCTTTCTTTGCGAGCGATATATTCAATGGTTGGCTCAATGATACCAATCACTGGCACTTTCATTTTATCTTTTACGGTATCTAATGCTTGCGATGTTGCAGTCCCACAAGCAATAACAAGGAGTTTTGCTCCTTTTTCTTGGCAAAAATCTAATCCTTTTTGGGTTAATTCTTGGATGGTTTCTTTAGACTTTGCACCATATGGGAAATTGATATTATCTCCTAAGTAAATGATACTTTCATTTGCTAAGGCTTCTTTAACTTCTTTGAAAACGGTCATTCCTCCGATACCAGAGTCGAACATACCGATTGGATTTGAATTCATGTACTCACGCTTCCTTTCACTCGTTCTATTATATACCAGAAATCTTTTAGCTGACTAGTACCTTGCACCAATTTTATGCTTTTTTCATAGGATATATACTAGCAAGGCCCTTGCGAAATAACAAAAGAAAGGAAGATTTTTGACTATGGATTACGAGAAAAATGTATGTCCAATTATTAAAGTGGATGGTGTTGGCGCTGCTGGTAAGCAATTTGATTTTGATATTACCATTCCAGAAGATAACAGAGGTGTTATCTATGGTGTTGTAAAGGATTGCTACCAAGATCCAATCGAAGATGCTGTCGTTAAACTAATTGAAGTAGAACTAAACTGTGGCAAAGAAGAGAGAAAACCAGTATCTCATACGTTCACAGATAAGCACGGACAGTTCGTTTTTGGACCTCTTTGTGCGAACCGATATTATGAGATAGAAATCTGGGTAAACAAAGTACAACATTGCAAAATTTGCACCACCACTGAGCATAGTGGCAAATGCCTAAAAGGTGTCGACATGGACTGCAAAGAACTACCATGCCCTTGTAAATGCCCTGAAATATGTGAGTAGATAAAGCATAAAAGGAACCGTATTCAACGGCTCCTTTATTTTTTCATTTGAGTAAATTTATGAATTTTATATGTTAAAGTTTATTATTCCACTAAAGTTATTCTAGCATATCCATTACCACTGTGTCCTGTTTCGTTACCGCCACCTGGTGCTGGAAAACTTTGGTTTCCTGCAATGGTTTGGGCATTGCTTAGGTAATATTCCGAACCAAGTTTATACCCAGTTGGTTTGTTAGAAGAAGCGGTTAAGACATACCCAGAGCCTCCACCCGCTCCAGTAGTAGCACCTCCGCCAAACCAACCTCCTCCGCCTCCACCAAAAATGAGCGAAGGTTTACCCGTTTGTGGTCCACCATACCCAAAACCTCCATCCCCGCCACCAGAAGTCTGTTTGCCACCAACACCTCCACCAGCAAGACCTCCACCATAGTTACCATCTTTACCAAAGCCAAAACCTCCTCCACCTCCTGCAACAACTACTCTATGATTTAAGTCATTTTCAATTATTCTAAAGTCCGTTCCACCACCGCCACCGCCTTGTCCATTATACGACCCTCCTCCCCCATTAAAGCTTCCATTACTACTTATTTTTCCCTGTTCTCCTACCATAGCAAAAATAACATGGCTATTATTAATAGAGAATACCCCTACCGAGTAACCTCCTTTACCACCAACCCCATTCTTGCCATCATACGAGCCACTACCACCTTGTGCTCCCCATACTTCAAGGATACAAGCACCTGTTTTAGGAATTGTATAACTTTGTGCTGAACCTGTATAAGCAAAATCTTTTGCTGTATATGTTATTGATACTGTCTTTTCGCTTGTATTTCCTGCCTTATCTTTTGTTACTACTTTTATACTAGATAAATTTGGCTTCGTTGTCCAATTCACTGTATGTCCATGTGTATTTGCTGTTTTACTTCCTTCGTTTGTATTGTTCACATAGTATGTGTATCCTCCACTAGTTGCCTGTCCACTTGCTCCAAAGTCATTATTTGTTACTGTTGCTGTCCATGAAGTAGTAGTTATCTTTTTTGCTATATTTGTTATTGTAGGTACTGTTATATCTCTTGTTACTTCCACTATATTTGTTGTTACTAATTTTCCCTCTTTGTTATAGTTATGTACCTTTACTGTCCAGTTTCCATCTGCTTGTAATGCAATCGTTCTTGTTTCTTTATCATTTATGGCATACTCATCGCTAAGTTGTTGTCCTACTGTTACACTGTTTCCTGCTATACTTCCCTCTTTATCTACTGTTCCTAAGACTTGATACGTTGTCTTCATAATATCTACATTGTTACTATCTTGCCCTCTAAATTTTAGTTCTATTGTATCACTTCTACTATACTTTCTTGCTCCTTCTACTCCATTACTTACTGTTTCTCCTACTGTGATATTATTACTTATCCATAGGGATGGTTTTGCTATCACATCTGTTATCGCTACATTTCCTGCTTCGTCTGTTACCATTACATACATATCATATGTTTTTTGCTGATTTAGTCCCGTATATAGTTTTTCTGCATCTTTACTTACTTCACTTGTATAATCTGCTAGGCTTGTACTTTCTTTATGTCGATAGGTATACGCATTACTTGTTAATTTTGATCCTGTATCTTCTGCTTGCACTTTTACCTTAAATCCTTGTCCTGGTATTTGTTCTCCTGTATAAGATTTTATCGTTGGTCTTGTTGCATCTTTCTTTAATGTTAATACTTCACTTGAAGATAATCTCATTCCTCCTGCATCATAGGAATAGGCTGTAATACTATATGTTCCATCTGCTACTATTCTAAATGTCGTTCCATTGGTTATCTCTACTTCGTCTGAGTCAAAGGCTCCTACTCCTGTTACTTCTACATCTCCTATTTGTCCTGTACTCGTTGCTGTTCCTCTTACTCTATATTTTACCTTCTTAGAACCTGTATCGGTACTAAGTACTCTTAGTGTTACATTACTGGTGTACCATTTATTTGCTCCCTCATTTCCACTGGCGATACTTACCGTTATTCCTCCTGTTGTACTTCCTCCTATTTCTCTTTTGAGCCACATTATGGTTGGATTAGATTTATTTCCTGCTGTATCATAAGCATAGGCTGTTATGGTATATTCTCCATTTTTCGTAAACGTCAATGTTCCGCCATTTTCAATATCTAACTCCCTTACCAATCCACTTGGATAAAGTTCGTTGCTGATTTCTGGTACAGTTGTTGTTAAGATATATTTTATTTTCTTGGTTCTATCATTGGTGTAAATTTGGATAGTTACATCACTTTGATAGAAACTGGCTGCTATTTCTTCTCCTGATACCACATAGATAAGTGGGTCTTCGTCCGTTTTGCCACCTACTAAGGTTCCTCCACCTGGATTTTGGTTTTGCGTGTTAATTGGTTTTACCGTTGCATTTCCACTTGAGTTATCTCCTGTTCCTGTATTGGTGTTGCTACCTTGGTTGGTTTGTCCACCCTGGTTTGTTCCTCCTTGGTTGGTATGAGTTCCATTTTCTCCTCCCTCAGAACCTCCACCTGTATCGGTGCCTGGTATAATCCCTATACCACTATACAAGCCGTTATCCTTCAGCTCATTTTGCAGTTGGGCTAGTTGGGCATTATCATAGGTTGTTTCGTTCGTTACTAGGTTTTTGGTTTCTTTTGCTTGCAGAATAATGCCGTTTTCTCCTATGACTGCATTGAGCGTTATGCCTGCAAGGATAATCAGTACGACTATTGTTACTAGTCATACCATATATACGGTTTTTTGTTTTATTTCTTTCCAAAAAGACCACATTACTGCAAACAGGCAGATGGTTATCGTTTCTCCATTTTCCTGTTTGTTGCTTTTTATCTACTTTTGTCGCTTTTTGTCTTTCTTACTTTTTTTACCAGTTTTTCTTGTCTTCGTTTCCATTTTATGGTATATTCTGTCTGGGTTATTTTTTCTCCTCTTATTGGTAGGTGTATTCATCAGCAGTTGCTCTGCTGGTCAACAGCAACAACTGTTGATAAACTGCACCTACTATTCGCAGTTTAACTCGTACGAAAGAGGAGGTGATTGGATTGTCAACCGAGTTTATTGCAATGCTATTTCTTGGGACAACTTTAGTCATTTTAGCCATCGGATTTGTTTTTGCTTTTCTTACTAGTCTAGGCTTCAATACATATCTAAAGGCTCAAGAAGGCAATAAAAAAATTGAAGTTCGTACCAGGAACTCCAATCAAAAATAAACCCATTGAGGTAAGGATATTTCCTTGCCTCTTTTTTATATCCTTATTTTACCATCTCTTTTTTCGATTGTCAAACAGTTTCTTCACCGTAATCCTCTATTCTTGCACCTCTACCTTTTCTAATGGCTCAATCGCTGGGTCATACAAATTTTTTCCATCATAGTTAAATCTTGAACCATGGCAAGGGCAATCCCATGTTTTATCTGCTCCGTTCCAATTTAGTAAACAGCCTAAATGCGTACATACTGGTTTTACGCCATAGATTTTTCCATCTTCTGCTCGATATACCCCTACTTTTTCTCCTTGATAAGCAATTATTCCACCATCTCCTTGCGAAATGTCTGCTAACGTTAAATCTGCTCTTTGCAAACGTCTTCCAACGATTGTTTTGGCAGAGTCAACTAACATATTTTTCACTTCTCCACGGTTTTGAATTGGTTTCATACGCGTTGCAGTAAATACTTCTGCATACGGATTTTCCTTTCCACATATGGCGTCATATATTATTCTAGCCGCTACATTGCTTGACGTCATTCCCCATTTATTAAAACCAGTTCCAACATAGATATCTGGATAGAAATTAGAGAATTGTCCAATATATGGGATTTTATCTAATGTAACACAATCTCGTGTACTCCACCAATAGCGGATTTCGCAATCTGGGTCAAATTGCTTGGCTGTTTGTTCTAGTTTCCCATAAGTCATTTGTCTGGTTACAGCCTTTCCTGTTTTGTGTCCATATCCCCCTAGAATTAAGATTTCTCGTCCTTCATTATCTACCGCTGGACGGAAGGATAGTTTCGGATTTTCTACTTGTAAATACAGATTGGAGGGAATTTGTTTTTTGGTTGAAATACCAATCGCATACGAAGTAGATTGATACATTTTAAGGAAATACCAGCCAGGAAAGCGAAGGAACGGATAATGAGTAGCAAGTACCACTTTTTTGGCTATGATTTCCCCTTGATTGGTTGCAATATGGTAGCCATCTTTTTCCTTCTCCAACTGATAACAATGTGTATCCAAATAGATTTTTCCACCTTTTTCTTGGATAACACGTGCTAGTCCAGATACATATTGGATGGGATGGAACTGTGCTTGATTTTTCATACAAACGCCCAATTCAATCGGAAAGGGAAGTTCTGTTTCCGTTACCTCTCCTGCCTGCTTGGTAATTTGCTCTAAGGCTTGGATTTCTTCCTCTACTTTCTTTTTATCGCTAATGCTTCTGGTATACATAGTATGTGTTTTGCGAGAGAAATCGCAAGCAATCTGATTATCTTGGATAATTCTTTCAATCTCTCCAATCGCACTTTCATTCGCCGTAAAATATTGTTTTGCAAAATGCAGTCCATAAGTATCGACAAGGTAGTGGTAAATGAGTCCATGTTGGCTGGTAATCTTTGCGGTTGTATGCCCCGTTGTTTTACAAGCAATTCCATCTTGGTCAATAACAAGACAATCCACACCTGCATTACTTAGGTAATAAGCTGTACTTAAGCCAAAAATTCCTGCACCAATAATACAGACCTCTGTTTTCCCTGTTTTCTGTACTTGATTGATTTGTGTTTTTTCTTTTCCCGTTAGCCAAATTGATTTCATTTTTCTTCCTCCTTTGGTTATTCTTTCGCTCCCTTCTTTTTTTATACATTTCTACGAAAAAAAGATACTCTCTTGCTTGAAATGAAGTTGTAAAATGAAAGTAGACACAAAAAAAGAAAGTGTTTACTTTCATTTT
>CANSOY010000052.1 GCA_947648765.1 uncultured Clostridium sp. | reverse complement strand
CAATTATACTCATTATCTTAAAAAATATTTATGCAACATTATTAGAGCAAGGAGTTGCAAAGGCAATCTTTGAGAAATGACAAAAAGGAAACACTTCTAACGAAATGAAAGTGTTTCCTTTTTGTCATTTCAAGCTTTCGTAAATATCTAATAAATCGTCTAATTCAAATTCTTTGCTCATTGCTTCATAGGAGTGCCTGTATAGGATTAAAACCGCTCTTTTTTCATTCTCGTCTAAATAACGAAATACATATTCCTTGAGTTGAACAATGCTCGTATAGGTATAGTCTGGCTTTTGTTCTTGCAATTTTTGGACAAGGATATTCTTGATTTCCTCTCGCAAGGAAGAAATGCAAGCAAGATAGTCTTTTGCTTGAAAAGCCTCCATTAATTTTTCTTTATTCATGCTCATAATCTAGCTCATCTCCCTCCATTGTTTGTTCGGTTTCTTCTAGAACATATTTCCCCTCTTCTAAAGTATAAGTAAGACCGTCTTGTAAATCAATGTATCGTTTTTGAAATACTTGTTCTGGCTTTCCCTTTTCATTGATAACAGTGGTTAATAAGTAGGGAGGAACCTGTTTAGGGTCACGCAAGAAATTCAAATGCTGAACACATCTTTGTAATTTTGGTGGCATATCTGCTAGTTCCTTTCGTGCATAGTCTTTTAAGGACTTTTGCATTTTCTTATCAAAGGGAAGAACTAAATGATTTTTCATGATTTGGTTTTTCGGCAAGCGAAAATCTTCATTTCCTTCATAAATTTGTATTTTTGCATGATCCTGGAAACTAGTTAAAAAGTCTCGTACATCATCCAAACGGATATGAAGACGGATTGGTGCAGATAAGTTATAGTCTAGTGCCAGCCCAATAAATCTCTGTTGCAATACACTTTCTTCTGGTAGTTCTGGCTCTAAAACAATGCCACCATTGACTAAGTTCGGATTGTTCTGCAAACTAATGAGCATACTGGTTAGAAATTCGTCCTTTGTAGTCTTTGCAGCATAAATTGGGCTTTGCATTTTTGCATAAAAGAGAACATCTTCTCTTAAATCATGTTTGGCTTCATAGGAACCTTGGCTAAAATATTCGGTATACTCGGTTCCAAAGTCTTCTTGCAATCTTTCAGCAAGAGGTTCATATGAGAAAAGGACATAATTTCCTTTGTCTTCTTCCTCTGTTAATTCCATCTCACACATGTTACATTCTGCTTGGTGTTCTTCAAAACATTGAACACATGGATAATATAGAGTATTCATTTTAACAAGCATATCTTTCAACTGTTCTTCTGGTACAAAAACAGAAGAAGTGTTGTTCGAGGCCAACATTTGTGGTAGTAGGTCAAATTCTCTGATGGCAAACATTGCATTGGCGTAGGTATCAAATTCCTTGGTATAGCGATTAAGCCAAAATACAGCAAGTGCTAGTAGTTCGTCGATTGGTAAAGCAGAAAGAAAATTTAGGTTTAAGAGTTTGTCTAAATCTGTTTCTGAATAGGCAAGATTTGAAATTCCTAATGTTTCAACTTGTTTTGCATGCTTACGGCTATATTGCTCTAAAAAGCCAAATTTCTTTAACTGGGTAGTCATAGCTGTAATATATTCGACTAAATTGGTTCTCAAATGTTTCTCTTGAATATCTCGGTCCTCTGTAACATAGGCACGAATACCATATAAATAAACATTGGTAGCGGTTAAACAATCTTTTCGGTAGGGTGCTTTAATGCTTTTTCGGATATATTCATTGGCGGTTCGTGCTTTTTCTTGAGGAGATAGGGTAGAGTGCAAAATATCCGGTAAATCTGTTCTTTCCAGAAATTGTTCCAAATTCTCTAACGTTTCTGGGAAATTTGCTTGTAATACAAGGACATATTCGAGTAAATCCTTGGACCAATTTCCTTGTGAATAAAAGGCGATATCTTTTGCTTGCAAGCCTTCTTCTTTAATTTGCGTTAGTATACGGTTCAGTTCATTTGGATTTTTGGCTAGGTAAGCACTGCAAGCGTACTCAATGTATGCGTCTGGTGCATTACAGCCTACAAAAACTGCTTTGGAAAATTCAAAAATATCTTCCTCCATAATCTGCTTTAATTCTTCCAAGGTAAGGTCTGGATTTTGTGCTTTTAATTTTTGGATATAGCGATGAATGACAGGGAAGAAGTGGTTAATATATTCTGGTTCATGAGATCTACTTTCTGTATATTTAATTCCATGTGCTAAATTGGAACGAAAACGATTTCGGATTTCAGGCATATCTAACACTCCTTTCATTCAATGACATATCCTAATTATACCATAAAATCAATTTTATGTAAATACGAATAAGCAATCCTGAATTTGTTTTGAAAACATCTATACAATAAAATTCGTTGACATATTTTTGAAAAATCTATATAATCTTATAGAAGAATGAATAGTCATTTAACTAAATACTATACCATACTGAAAAAGGAGTAAGAAACGAGTGATAGATTTAGAGGAGAACAAACAGAAATTAGCCAAATTAAAAGAAAAAATAAATGAAATCGGAGATTCTCTTTGACATCGCTAACTTAGAACAAAGATTAAGGGACTTAGAAGAACAAACCCTAGATGCAAGTTTTTGGGAAGATAGCAAGAAAAATGCTAGTATTCTAAAGGAAATTAACCAGATTAAATCCAAAATAGAAGCCTATCAAAAGGTAAGTCGTGAATTAGCTGGTGTTATCGAAATGAATGATTTACTCTTATTAGAGCCAATGGAGGATATGCTAGAGGAAGTAGAAAGTTCTAGTAAAAAACTGGAAAAGGAAGTGGAAAAACTAGAAATTAGTACGCTATTATCTGGCAAATATGACCAATGCAATGCCATTATTACACTGCATCCAGGAGCAGGTGGAACGGAAGCACAAGATTGGGCTGAAATGTTATATCGTATGTATACTAGATGGGCAAATGATAATGGTTACTCCGTAACCGAATTAGACTACCTAGATGGCGACGAAGCCGGTCTAAAGAGTGTAACTGCTCTCATTTCTGGAGAATATGCTTATGGCTATCTTAAGGGAGAACAAGGCGTCCATCGTTTGGTTCGTATTTCACCATTTGACGCAGGAGGGAGAAGACATACCTCGTTTGCTTCATTAGAGGTACTGCCAGAAATAGCAGACGATATTGAACTTGAAATCAATCCAGATGACTTGCGTGTCGATACTTATCGAGCATCTGGTGCTGGTGGACAACACGTCAACAAAACCTCTTCGGCAGTTCGTATTACGCATATTCCAACCAATATTGTGGTAAGTTGCCAATCGGAACGTTCGCAAATTCAAAATCGAGAAACGGCTATGAAAATGCTAAAATCAAAATTGCTCGACTTAAAGGAAAAAGAACAAAAAGATACGATTGAAGAACTAAAGGGAATTCAAATGGATATTGCATGGGGAAGCCAAATTCGTTCCTATGTCTTTTGCCCATATACTTTGGTCAAAGACCACCGTACCAATTATGAAGTGGGAAATGTGCAAGGGGTTATGGATGGCGACTTAAACCGGTCTAATCGATTCTTACTTGAAGTTTCAAGCCAAACAGAAGGGAGAATAGAACGAAAAAAGGAGAAAAACAAGGGAAGATAGCACAACTATTTTCCAAAAATAATATACTAAACTAAGTAGATTTATAATTAAATTTACTTTTGTATTCATGAATAAAGAGGTGCCAATAAATATGGACACAGTAGTTTTGAAATTTGGAGGAAGTTCTGTCGCAGACAATATTAAATTAAACATTGTGGCAGACAAAATATTAGAATATTATCAAAATAATAATGTAATTGTGGTTGTTTCCGCACAAGGAAAAACAACCGATGGCTTAATTAAGCAGGCCAAAGAATTATCTGCTATTCCAGACTGTAGAGAAATGGATGTTTTACTTAGCACAGGAGAGCAAATTACAACATCCAAGTTGTGTATCCTATTAAAAAGGATGGGATATGAGGCAGTTTCACTAACTGGGTGGCAAGCGGGAATTTTAACGGATTCCAACAGCCAAGAAGCAAAAATTGAAGCGATTTGTACAGACCGAATTCAGGAAGAATTAGCAGAGCGAAGAATTGTAGTTATTGCCGGTTTCCAAGGAATTGATGAAAAAGGAAATATTACAACCCTCGGTAGAGGCGGTTCTGATACGACAGCCGTTGCCATTGCTGCTGCTATTCAAGCAGCCCATTGCTATATCTTTTCCGATGTGGATGGTGTGTATACGACTGACCCGAACAAAGTAACGGTTGCGAAAAAACTAGAAAGTCTATCTTATGAAGAAATGCTAGATATTTCAAATGAGGGAGCAAAGGTTCTCCATAATCGTTGTGTAGAAATTGGAGAGCGTTTTCACATTCCAATCGTAACCAAATCTACCTTTAACAACCAGCCAGGAAGTACCATTTGTGATAAAGTAGAAGATACCGAAGTAAAAAGTATTGTAAAAAACGATAACATTATCTTAGTAAAAATTACAGCAAATTCTTATCGTACCAAAGACTTTTACGATTTATATGCTAAGTTAGTCAGTGAAAAGAATATTGCAATTATGGACCTATCCAATAAGAGCAACCAAACGATGAATCTTTCCTTTACAATTAAACTTGACCAATTAACGTTATTGCAAAGTACGTTGGAAACAGATTTTCCAATGTATCAAGTGGCATACAAAAACATTACTCGCATTTCCATTATTGGATATGGTATCTTGAAAAATAATGATATTTTGAATAAAACGATTTCCATTTTACAAGCCAATAATCTAGAGGTTACTTCGTTTGATGTGACAGGCTCTAAAATTGCTATCAATTTTGCAGATGCAGTCGAAAATAACATTTTGGAACAATTACACAATTCTTTAATTTCATAACAAGAACAAAACCAGTGAACAAGAACACGTCCACTGGTTTTTTAGTTCTAAAAAAGGACAAAAGTGAATATATATAAGTTAGAGAAAAACAAAGGAAAGAGAGGAACAAAAAATGATTTCAAGTGAAGAGAGAAAAATGCCAAGTTATAATACAAGTTCTGCCATCCAAAACTTGGTGTTAGAAAATCGTGAGAAACTTAGTATTTCCGGGGTTATCGATGTACTTAGTTTCGATGATCAAATTGTAATTTTAGAAACAGAATTAGGAATGCTAACAATCAAGGGAGATAACATTCGTATCAATAAATTAAGCATTGATACAACAGAAGTTGTATTAGAAGGTGAAATTACTAGCATGAGTTATACAGACAAAGAAATAACGAAAAAAGATTCTACTTTCCTTGGCAAAATTTTCAAATAAAGGGATGAGGCAATGAACAGTATCGAACAAGCACAAGTTTTTGTTGTCTTCCTTCTAACAGGATGTATGATAGGAATTCTTTTTGATTGCTTTCGCGTTGCCAGAAAAATCGTTAAGACTTCCGATTTTATGACCGCTTTAGAAGATGGCGTATTTTGGATTTTAACAGGACTCCTTTTAGTCTATATGATATTTATCTTCCATCATGGCGAAATTCGTTTATATTTAATTCTGGGAGCTCTAGTTGGGTTAATACTCTATTTTCGATGGATTAGCCGAGTCTTTATCAGACAATCAGTGAAAATCATTCAAGGATTAATCCGATACATTTTTCGACCGATCGGAAAAATATTAGGTTTTGCTTTTAATCCCTTCAAAACTTTCTTTTGTTTTGTCAAGAAAAAGGTCATTCTTTGTTGGATTAAGATAAAAGAACATCAGAAAAAAGGGAATAGACTAACAAAACGAAGTAAATTTACAATTTTTTCAAAAAAGTCGACAAAAAAAGAAGGAATTTCGTAAGTTATGTAGAAAAATATAGATAGATTTATTTTATTTTAATATTTAGTTGGAGATTTACCTATGAAAATATTTAAGGGATTTGGTAAACGTATTGCATTGATTGCATTTGCTGTTTATGTAATTTATACATTATATTCTCAACAATTAACATTAAATGCCTACCAAGCAGATGCTGACCGTTATCAAGAACAAATCGCAAGTGAACAAGAGACAAAAGAAGAACTTACATCAATCAAAGAAAATATCAATTCAGATGAATATATAGAAGATATGGCTCGAGAAAAGTTGGGAATGTATTTACCTAACGAAAGAGTTTATATTGATATTACAAAATAGTTATATAATTTGACACAAGAGGCTTAGTTTGAAATGGGCCTCTTGAAAATTTATTCTTTTTAATTTGTTTCTATTCCTTTTCCATAATAAACAAGATAAATATAAACGATAGGGGGAAATCTATGAATTACCAAGATTGTACATTAGTTGAATTGCGTCAACTAGCAAAAGAACAAGGTGTAAAAAATGTTTCAAAGTTAAAAAAATCCGAATTATTAGAATCTTTAGAAAAGGGAAATGTAACAGAAGTGCAGGCAACAGAAGAAAAGACTGAAAAAAAGGAAGAGACTGCAATTCTTGAAAACGAGAAAACATACAAGGTAACAACAGCAGAGGATAATATTGTAGAGGGAATTCTAGAAGTATTACCAGATGGGTACGGTTTCTTAAGAGGAGAAAACTATCTTTCTACACCAAAAGATGTCTATATTTCTCCTGTACAAATCCGTAGATTTCGTCTAGATAAGGGAGATAAAGTAAAAGGAATTGCCAGACTTCCAAAGGAAGGAGAGCGTTTTCCTGGTCTTATTTATGTAGGCGAAGTAAATGGAGAACCACCAGAAAAAGCATATCGTCGTACTAAATTTGACGATTTAATTCCAATCTATCCAGAGGAACGTTTGAAACTAGAAACTACCAAAGAAGAATATGCCATGCGTTTAATCGACCTTATTTCACCAGTTGGAAAAGGACAACGAGGTATGATTGTTGCTCCTCCAAAGGTAGGAAAAACAACGCTTCTTAAAATGATTGCAAATAGCATTACAACAAACAATCCAGAAGTGGAATTAATTGTGCTTCTAATTGATGAGCGTCCAGAGGAAGTAACGGATATGAAAAGAAGTATTCGTGGAGATGTTATTTATTCTACTTTTGACGAACTTCCAGAACATCATGTAAAAGTAGCTGAAATGGTATTAGAAAGAGCTAAAAGATTAACTGAGCAAAAGAAGGATGTTGTTATTTTGTTAGATAGTATCACCCGTTTGGCTAGAGCATATAATCTTACCATTCCTTCTTCAGGCAGAACTTTATCTGGAGGTTTTGATCCAGCAGCGCTTCATAAACCAAAAACCTTCTTTGGTGCAGCAAGAAATATTGAAAATGGAGGAAGTCTCACTATTCTTGCTACCTCTCTTATTGAAACAGGTAGTAGAATGGATGATGTTATTTTTGAAGAGTTCAAAGGTACAGGCAATATGGAAGTTCACTTAGACCGTAGACTCTCCGAAAAACGTATCTTCCCAGCTATTGATATCAACAAGTCTGGTACAAGAAAAGAAGAAAAACTGCTTTCTTCAAAAGAATTAGAGACGGTATATGCTATTCGAAAGGCAATGGCTACTATGTCAAACGCAGAAGTTACAGAGCAGTTGCTTTCACAAATGCTTTCTACCAAGAACAACGAAGAATTTCTAAATCGAATGGAATACTTTTTGAAACAATTTAAGTAAAATAGAGAAAAGAGCTATGCAAAAAGAGAGATCTTTTGTATGGCTTTTTTCTTACAAATTAGACAGAAGAGGAAAGAGGAGTAATAAAATAAAAATGAAAAAGATAGGTTGTTATGTGAAATTGCAAATATAATTTTATAATTTTGAAAGTATTATTAAAAACTTTGTATTTGGCTTTTGAATAAATAGATTAGAGAATATAATTTGGTTCGTAATAATGAAATAACAGATATTAAGATAAAAAATTATATGGAGTGAGGAAGAAATGGAAGGAGCGAAAGAGCTATTTTGTATTATCAAACATTGCGCAAAATAAAAGTCTAGTCATTAACCGCAGAAAAGACAAAAGATAAAGGGAAGATATACAACAAAAAAGATGCGTGGTTTTTCTTCCAGCAAGTCAAAAATAAATTTCAAGTAAAATTTGGTTAATATAAAAAGATAAAATAAAAAGTCCATATTTTTTGCAAGCATTTGCAGGAAAAATGGGCTTTTTTCTTGTGAATATATCAATATTTGAACCTAAAAGGAAAAATCTAGTGGTTATTTTTTCTTGGATAAGGTCTTTGGTCATCTGTAAAATTCACTAGGTAATCAATGCTAGTGTTGTAAAATTGGGCTAATCGCTTTAGGAGTGTAACTGATATTTCGTTTTCTTCTGTTTCATATCTAGAGTATTGCTGTTGTGATGTATTTAATACTTGGGCAATATCTTTTTGCAATAGTTCTCTATTTTCTCGTATTTCTTTTAATCTAGTATTCATACATTCCACCTCTAGACTGATTTTATAATACAATTAAAGAATTGTATTGACTATACAACAAAATAGTTGTATAGTATTGCTTGTAGATACAACATATCTGTTGTAAGAAAAGAGGTGCTGATATGATTAAGACCGATTGTTTCGCATTTAGAGAAGATAATAAAGGTGGACGATGTGATGCGTTAAAGCATCTATATTGTGAGTTTCACGATAAATGTAGTTTTTATGGAACTGTATCGGGAAAGAAAGAAAGCACAGAAAGGAGTATTTGGAATGAAAACACAAGGTAAATTTGTTTTTAAGTCTTTCGTTGTACGCGATGCAGGGGAGTTTTTGAATGAAGATAACAAGCCTGTAAAATACAACGGTTGTTATGTTCTAAAGGTTGACGAAATTAACGAAAAGAACGAACCGAACGAACGCAAATTTAAGGTATCGTTGGAACAAAAATCTTTAATTGAGAAATTAAAGAATGTTAAGTTATACGAACCAGTAACATTATTTTTTGATGTAGTTCTTTATACCAATTCTACCAAATTAGAATTGAAAGATGTCGAACTCATAAAAGAGGGCAAGTAGTATGGAGAATATGCAGCATAATGAAATAGTTTCTAAAATGGACGCAGTGCAAGAAAGTCTAAATCTTAATAATAACATTCTTCTTACTTTTGGTGTTATTGTGTTAGCGGTTGGCATCTGTTATCTATTTTACAAGGCTATCGATAATTTTATAAGTTTTTAATTGAATATATAATGCGCATCTATATAGATATTTTGAAAAATTTGTGGGGATAATTTTCCACTTATGAAAGGTAGGTGTATGTAATGGATAATACATCAGCAGTACCAGTATTTACAGTTTCCGAAGAAACTTTAAATCCAGTAACTGACGCGATTAACAATGGTCTTAATACCTTAATTCCTATCGGAATTGGTATTATGGGTACATTTATTGCCATTTCGTTAATCAAACGCGTTATCTATACTTTCCTATAATTTAGGAAAGCGGTTCCATTGCGGGGCTAGGATATTGGTTCCTAGTCCTGTATTTTTTTATGAAAGGGAGTGAAAAAATGTTTAGGAGTAAAAAGATATTTATTATATTATTAACTTTTATTTTAATCTTTGGCTTTTGTGGTTCTGCATTTGCTGGGGACTATTCCAATGGTCAGTTCGATAGATTTCTTGGGGAGCATACACAATACAGGGAAGTGAATGGGGAAAAAGTGCCGGCTTTTGCGATGCCTTGGAAGGTTCAAAAATGGGCTGAGCAACTACCAGAATATGAGCAGATACAAAATAAAGAATTGGGTTTGCTTATTATCCATTCCGTGGAAAAGGGTACACATTCTTGGCTTTTCTGGGTTCTTCCTAAAGATACAAAAGTTTTTATTGAACCGTACAACGGACAAGATTATATCAAGATAAGTACACGTTATTGTGGAAATGTTTATAGGGCTGGCTCTGTCAGTTCGTCAGCTGGTAGTAATTATCTTGGTTTAGATAATTTCACAGATGCACCGAAAAAAATAGGTAATCATTGGGAAATGCTCGATACAACATATTCATATAAAATGATAAATGGTCAAAGGTGTTACTTTGGTTATACATCTGTTCCATTCTATTCAGATGCACAGCAGAAGAACCTTTTTTTCAGGGCAGCCACTTGGAGAGGGAGGAAGTGAAACTGGTAAGCCCGATGCAGGTGGCGGAGATACCGGAAATGATAACCAAAGTGGCTACAATCCTGACAAAAGTTGGTTTGATAATGTTATCACTTTTCTTATTAGTATACCTAGTAAGATACAAGATGTTTTTGTAATTATCCGCGATAGTCTTTTAACTTCTGTCGTAAATATGGCGACAAATTTAGGTCAGTTTGCGAAAGATGTGGGGGCAGGCTTTGAAAATATATCTTCTTGGCTTGTAAATCTAGGCAGTAATATTGGTGGCTTTATTGCAGAACTAGGTAGTAACATCGGTGGCTTTTTTGGTAATCTGGTTAGCAATTTACAAAGTTTTTTCAATAACTTAGTCCAAAATATTCAGCAAGGTTTTGCAGGAATAGCGGATACTATTTTACATCTGTTCATTCCGACAGACGAGCAGAAAGAGGCACACATCCAGCAAGAATTAGCAATGCAAGAAACGATAAGGTCAAAGATACCATTCGTTCCATATTTTCAAGACGAAATACAAAAGGCTTTTTCTTATCAGGAAAGCACAGATTTTTTACATCTTCGCTTTGAGGGGTGGGATATGAACCTTGGTATTATCAAAATTCATACGCCAGATGTGGACTTTACAAAGGTTCGTGATGCTTACGAGCCTTACCGAATATATGTCCGTGGCTTTCTTTTGCTCATAGTTTATGGTATGGCGGGAGTTTACATTGTTAAGTTTATCTTGAACTATGGCGCAACTGATGCCGTAAATGTAGCCGTGAGAGGGGGGAAGGAATAGTGATTACAGTATGGTTTTGGAATTTAACGGATAGCCTAAAATTTGCTTTGTTTTCAGCAGTTCCTACGATAGAAACACCGGCTTGGATAGTGCAGAACTTTCCAAACATTTTGAAGAAAATCGTTGCTTTTAACTACTATCTTCCCGTCATAGATACAATGATGGTTGTAACGGCTCTTATTACGATTACTCTTGTTTGGAAAATTGCAAAAGTTCTAGTATCTGTCTTTGTTGAC
>CANSOY010000051.1 GCA_947648765.1 uncultured Clostridium sp. | reverse complement strand
GGTAAGGCACCAGACTTTGACTCTGGCATGCGCTAGTTCGAATCTAGCCAGCCCAACCAAACCTTAGAGTATCATATGATTTGGATACTCTAATTTTTTTGCGATAAAAGAGAAAAAACAATAAAAAATAAGCGGTCTATTGCTTCTTAACTAGAAAAAACGAAAAAAGAACCAACAAGGTTCCTTTTAATCGTTCAATTTCATTTCCCAATCTTCTTCATTAATTTCCTCTAATCCTTCGACAGCCACTAAGTTATCTTGTAGCAACTCAGCAATTTCACTTTTCTTTAGCACTTGGTCGTAATGGTAAAGTCCATTTAACCAATCTCTTCTTGTTTCATAAATTTTGTCTAAACTTTCTGCACTTCGTACATCACAATGATACGTGTTATTTTCGTAAACGACTGCTTCTCGCATTGCTTTTCGCCCCCCTAGGTATATTATCTAAAAAGAAGAAGACTTTGTCAAGGAAAAAAGCGTAAGAAAAAATCTTACGCTCTTTTTAAGAGATTAGCAACAACCACGGTTGCCTCCACCACAACAGCAGCAAATTAAGATAATGAAGATGATAATCCAAATGCAATCACATCCAGATCCAAATCCAAAACCTCCGCCACATCCACAGCAGCTTCTATCTTCTGGCATAAAGTTCCCCTCCTTTCGGTGTCTTAGAAATGTTCTTAATTGTTACAACAGCATCCGGTATTACCACAGCAGAAAAGTAACAAGAATAGGATAATGAACCATAATAGTTCACTGTTATTACAACAACAATTTCCCATTTCAAATACCTCCTTGAACGAACATTTTATGTTCTTGATTATGATATATAGTATTCGAAAGAGGAGAATGTGTTACAGTTTAGAAAAAAGTAAAAAAAGGTATACAAAATTAAAATGTTTAATGATATAATAACCACAAATGGATATGCAAAAGAAAGGAAGAAAGATACAAATGGGAAATATTGTTTTATTAGACGACTCAACCATCAATAAAATAGCGGCAGGAGAGGTAATTGAAAGACCGGCTTCTGTTGTAAAAGAATTAGTTGAAAATTCAATTGACGCAGGTGCAACCAATATTACAATCGAAATCCGTAACGGTGGAATTTCCTACATTCGTATTACGGATAACGGAAAAGGAATTCTCCCAGAAGATATGGAGATTGCATTTGAACGTCATGCAACCAGTAAAATTCGCCAAGCAGACGATTTAGCAACCGTAAAATCCATGGGGTTCCGTGGAGAGGCTTTAGCCAGTGTTGCTTCCATTTCAAAAGTAGAAATGACATCGAAATCTTTGGAAAAACAAACAGGATACCGTATTGTATTAGATGGCGGAAAAATTGTAGAAAAAGAAGAGGCAGGTTGCCCGCAAGGAACCTCCATCACAATTACCGACCTATTTTTTAATACACCAGTTCGTTATAAATTCTTGAAAAAAGATTTCACAGAATCGGGATATATTGAAGATGTTGTAACCAGGATTGCATTGGTCAATCCACAAATCGCCATTCGCTATATTAACGCAGGAAAAACCATTATCCAAACCAATGGATGTGGAGATGTAAAAGCTGTTATTTATAGCATTTATGGAAAAGAAATTGCAGAAAACTGTATTCCAGTTAATTTCCAATATGAGAATTTAAGTATCTATGGTGTTGTTGGAAAACCATGTATTGCAAGGTCGAATCGTACCAATCAAATCTTTTTTGTCAACCAAAGATATATTAAAGATAAGACTTTAACAGCAGCTGCTGAAAAAGGATACAAGGGTATGATAACCATTGGAAAGTTTGGCTTTTTAATCCTAAATATTGAAATGCCAGCCAATGAAGTGGATGTTAATGTGCATCCAGCCAAGTTAGAGGTTCGTTTTGAAGACGAAAGCAAAATCTATCGTGCAGTATATCATGCGATCAATAATGCACTTCTATCCGAAGATTTAGTGGCAGACAAAGAAGAGGAAGCCTACCAAGAGGCACCAAGACCATCGATGGCAGATTATTTACCAAAACAACCAATGGAACCAGAAAATGCAAATGCGCAACCAATTACAGAAGAAAAGAGAATGGGGGAAAAGGAGAAAATGGCACCAGAAAAACCATCTAGAGGGCTATTTGGATTTCGAAAAGATAAGAAGAAAGATGAGTACAAAATGGAGGATTCAAATGTACTAGAAGATTTATATCGTGCAAGACAAAATGGAGAAACAGGATCAATTTCAACTTATCAAAATACGACACCAAGAATGGAACAACAATCAGCACCAGACCCAACAAAAGTAGCACAAAGGGACGAAATGCTACAAAAAATGATGAAATACCATCCAGCAGCACAAGAAGAATTATTAAACCATCGATTAAATCAACCAGCACCAGAACTAAATAATTATGAGGATTACCTACCAAAACAACAAGAAGAGCCAAAAAATGAAGACCCTATGCCAAAAGTAGGAAATGGGCAAGTTCTCAATGATGCACTTAGCAAAATTCAACAACTACAAGAAGGAGTGAAACAAGGCAAAGTCTTCTCAGAAGATGAATTCCACACAGCACCAAGCAGTAGCCCATTCACCACAAGAAGCACCATGTCGGTTCAAGCAAGCAATGACCCACTTCGTCGTAAGACGGATTGGGGAAAACCAGTGGAAAAAGAGCCAGAAAAGTTAGAAGAAACACAAATTGTATCCAGGGACCAATTAAATGAAGAATTAAAGAAACAAGATGAGCAAATTGATAATAGCCTAAAACAAGCAGAAATGAATGAACAAAGAATGACAATGGAGCAAGAGCAACCAGTTGTACCAACCGAGCAATTTGATTTTAATGAAATGTATGCCAAAACATTTGGAAGAACGATGCAAAAACCAGAAGAAGTGCCAGAACAGGTCGAAGAAGAACAAGAACAATACACCGTAAAACCAGAAGAATTTGTAGCAGCGGAAACCTACCAAAAAGAAGATAATGTATCTGTTTTTGAAGGACAAGAAGAATTTGAAAAGCCACAATACAAATTTATTGGAATTGCATTTTCTACCTATATTATTATCGAAATGGGACAAGAAATTTATATCATAGATCAACATGCAGCACATGAAAGAGTGATGTATGAAAGAGTAAAACAAAACTATTACTCTGACCAAGGCAGAAAAGAAAGCCAGTTGATGCTACTTCCAGACGTAATTACACTAACGAATAAGGAAATGGGAATTGCAAGAGATAACTGGGATATGTTTGAAAAAGCAGGATTTATGATTGAAGAGTTTGGCGAAAATACGATCCGTTTATCTGGCGTTCCAAATATCTGTATCGATCTAGAAACCAAAGAACTATTCTTAGAAACACTAGATGAAATTAACACAGTAGCGAGAACAGCAAAACAAGAAATTGAAGATAAATTTATCGCAACCGTTGCTTGCAAGGCAGCCGTAAAAGCCAATATGGCATTAACCGAAGCGGAAGTAGATGGACTTATGGAGCAATTATTGGTATTACCAAATCCATTTACTTGCCCACATGGAAGACCAACTGCGATTAAAATGACAAAAGCAGATATTGAAAAGAAATTTTCAAGAAGATAGAAGTAAAGGAGAAAAAATATGGATCTTTTTATCTTAATTTGTATTGGAGCAATTAACATTATGACATTAGTTGGTGTTTACCGTAGCCTAAAAGGCGTTCCAGCACGCGGAAAGATTGGCTTTCTCGCCGTTGGGTTTGGCGGTATTTACTTACTTGTATCAGGTTTATACTACTTATCTACCCTAGGTTTAGATATTTCTGGTTCACTTGGTAAAACACAACAATTCATTACCTTTACTTTTGTACCAGTCAATGCAACGATTAGCCTTGTGTTCTTAGCAAGAAACTATAGCAGATTACTAGCAGAACAAACTACGAAAGAGAAATTTCAAAAAAATTGCATCCGCATTATCCTAATTTTAGCGGTTGCTCTCATTTGTGAATATTTTTATTTCCGAAGTGTAAACCAATCGATTCTTGATATGGTACTTGGAGCAAAAGGAGTCTAAAAAGCGTGAAACCAAAAGTAATTGTTATAGGGGGGCCAACCGCAACAGGAAAGACAGCGTTATCCATAGAACTTGCTAAACGAATACAAGGAGAAATCGTATCCGCAGATTCGATGCTCATTTATCGTGGAATGGATATTGGAACAGCCAAACCAACCGAAGAAGAAAAAGAGGGAATTCCACATTATATGATTGATATTGTCAACCCAGATGAACGCTTTAGTGTAGCTGATTACAAAAAAGGAGCCATCCGTGCAATAAAAGAAATTCTAGCTAAAGGAAAAACACCCATTGTAGTAGGCGGAACTGGACTGTATATTGATACACTCATTTATGGAATAGATTATCCAGACATTGAAATTGACTTGGATTATCGCAAAAGTTTGGAAGAAAGAGCAGAAAAAGAAGGTCTTAGCAAGTTATATGAAGAAGCCAAACACATTGATCCAGAAGCTATGCAAAAAATTAGCGAAAATGACCAAAAGCGAATTTGCCGTGTACTAGAGCTATATCAAGCGACGAAGAAAACCAAAACAGAACTCGAAAAAGAGTCAAGAAAAAAAGGCGTTCCCTATAATTACCATGTTTTTGCGATTGAAATGGAACGCGAAAAATTATATGAACGAATTAACTTACGTGTAGACCTAATGCTACAAGCAGGACTATTAGAAGAAGTGGAAGGCATTTGGAAAACCTATCAAACCTTTCCAACCGCTATGCAAGGACTTGGCTACAAAGAGGTAGTCGAATATTTGGAACAAAAAATTTCCAAAGAAGAAATGATTGAAAAAATTAAAATGGAAACTAGAAGATATGCAAAAAGACAAATGACTTGGTTTAAGAAAAATAGGCAAACCATTTGGTTGGATGGCTTCGCAGACAAAGAAGTAAACATTGCCCGTATTTTGGAGGAGATTGCGTGAATAAGAAAAAAGTAGCACTTGTCTTATTTGTTTTTATTGTACTTATTGCTTATGCAGGATACTTAATTATCCGAATTGTACAAAATCCAACGGTTACCTTTTTTGTAGAAAAGGGAGACTTAACCTTAGAAGAAAGTACGGTAGGATATATCTTGAGAAGTGAGACGCTTGTCAAGGGAGAAAACTACAAAAATGGAATTGTGAAAATTAAAAATGAAGGAGAAAAAGTATCCAAAGGAGAAGCAATCTTCCGTTACTATTCTAATGGAGAAGAGGCAATCCGAAAACAAATAAAAGAAGTAAACGATAAAATCGATAAAGTTTTTAGCCAAGAGTCGAAAGTAATTCCAAAAGATATTAAAACATTAGAAGATCAAATTACCAGTAATTTGGATAAACTTTATCAACTGAATGATTTGAAAAAAATTGCAGAACATAAGAAGGAAATGAACCAATACATTACAAAAAAATCGCAGATTATCGGAGAACAAAGTCCAGCTGGTTCTTACTTAAAAGAACTCATGAATCAAAAGGCAGATTTAGAAAATCGTTTGAGTGCCAACCGAGAATATATTACTGCTCCAAACCCTGGTGTTATTTCCTATCGTGTAGACGGCTTGGAAAATGTATTAACAACAACGAATTTTGATTATCTCAATAAAGATTTTTTAGAAGGATTGGATATCAAAAATGCACAAGTAATTGCAAGCAGCAACGAAGCAGGGAAAATAGTCGATAATTTCAAGACCTATATTGTCTGTTTTTCAAAATCGGAAAATGCTGAAAATGCAAAACAAAATTCCAGTATTAAAATTCGTTTGCCCAGTGATAAAGAAGCAATCGCAACTTTAGTGGAGAAAAAGAAAGACGGAGACGAATGGCTCATGATCTACCAAATTAATTCTGGTTCGGAAGAACTGATGAATTATCGAAAATTATCTTTTGACTTAATTTGGTGGCATGATTCTGGATTAAGAATCCCAAATGAAGCGATTAAGAAAGATGAAAAGGGAACTTCGTATATTATACGAAAACGAAGCGGAGCGGAAGAAAAAGTTTATGTGAAAGTACTTCGTCAAAACCAAAATTATGCAATTGTGGATAATTATAGCAGTGATGAATTAGCACAAAAAGGGTATACTAAAGAAGAAGCAAAAAAAGTGAGCCTTTATGATGAAATAACACTGTGATTATTACGAAAATGTTACAAAAAAATTAAAATTATATAACAATCTAGTAAAATGATTGACATTAACTTGAAAAAGATAGATACTATTAGCAACGGAAACTGATGAAAAAATTTAGGAGGTTATTTTAACATGGCAGGAGCACTAATGGATAAGGTATGGAGTTTAATCGGAATGGAGAATACAGAGCCAGAAGAAGAAAATCCATATGAAAATATGATAGATGACGAAGAAGTAGAAGATGAAGTAGAAGATCGAAAAATTTGGGGTAGAAGAAACAATAGCAAAGTGTTGAATATGCAAGCAACACAACAAGTAAAAATGGTAATTTCACAACCAACATCTTTTGAGCAATCAGAAGCAATTTGTGATTTATTAAAAGAAAAAAAATCGGTTATTGTAAACTTAGAATATGTAAATAAAGACATTGCAAGAAGAATTGTCGATGTTGTTAGTGGAGCAGTTCATGCACTAGATGGACATATTCAAAAAATATCAAATTCCATCTTTTTAATTGCGCCATATAACTATGATATTACAAACGAAATGGCAAGAGAAGAAATTAAAAATAAAATTTCTGTATCTTGGTTGAGAAACAATGGAAACAACTAGGAGGCCATCCTAGATTAAGGGAGGAAGAAGATGTATACACCATTAGATATCGAAAACAAGAAATTTAGCAAAAAAATGATGAATGGGTATGATGTAGAAGAAGTAGACGACTTCCTAGATCAATTAACAGTTGATTATGGAAAAATGTATAAAGAATCCTCGGAACTAAAGAAGAAAATCGAAGACCTTGAAAAAAATATGGAACATTATAAGGCAATTGAGTCCACCCTACAAAACACGCTTGTGATGGCTCAAACAACCGCTGAAGATGTAAAAAATGTAGCAAGACAACAAGCAGAACAATTGATTAAAGAAGCAGAAAGCAATGCAAGAAGGTCGGTAGAAGAATTAGAACAATCTGTTGTGTTAAAAGAAAAAGAATTAGAAGATGTAAAAAAACAATTTGATGTCTATAAAGCAAAAATGGAATCATTACTCATTTCTCAATTAGAATTGCTAAAAGAGATAAATGCAGACTAAATTTCATAAAACAAAAGAAAAATGTGGTGCAAGTTTTTTCGTGCACTGCTTTTTTTACCCAAAGGATTTATTACAAGAGTGTTAAATGTATGTTACAATTTAGTAAATCATATTGACATTAGCGAGAATAAAGATAAAATAGTAAATGGATAAGAGGTTTTATGAGAGTTATAAGTGGAAGAGCAAGAGGAACCAAATTAAAATCAATCGATAGTGATAAGACAAGACCTACCTTAGACCGTGTCAAAGAGTCATTATTCAATATTCTGCAAGATTGGGAAGAGGCAGAAGTATTAGATTTGTTTGCTGGTTCTGGAGCACTTGGAATTGAAGCACTAAGTAGAGGTGCTAAAAGCGCTACCTTTTGTGATTGTTCTTTTCCAAGTATTCAGGTACTCAAAGAAAACTTAGAAAAGACCAGGTTCTCATCTCAAGCAATTATCCTAAATGTAGACTTTCAAAAAGGTTTACAGGAATTACAGGGAAAAGAATTTGATTATATATTCTTAGATCCACCCTACCAAACAGATTATGTACAAAAGGCACTACAAGAAATTCGGCAGATTACAACTCCTAAAAGAAAATGGAATGATTGTAGTGGAAACAGATGAAGCAGAAAGAGTCCGGTCAAGAAATTTCAAACATTGATTGGATTACCCCATATAATCAAAGAAAATACGGCAGAGCAGTGTTGGTATTTTTGAAGAGGAGGCAATGACAATGGAAATTTATACCTTGTTAGAAACACTGAAAGATATGTTAGAAAATAGTAAAAATGTCCCATTTTCTCGGAAAATGTATCGTCAATAAAGATGATGCTTTAGATGTGATTGATGAAATTATTGCAAAAATGCCAGATGAGTTAAAACAAGCAAAATGGGTAAAAGAAGAAAGACAACGTATTTTAGTGGAAGCACAAAAAGAAGCAGAAGAAATTGTAAAAGAAGCAGAAAACCGAATTATTTCAATGATTGACGAGCATGAAATTACCCGTAAAGCATATGAGAAAAAAGTGGAAATTATTGAAAATGCAAATGAGATGGCAAGAGAAATCACACAAGGTACAAATGATTATGCAGATAATGTCTTGTCTGAAGTAGAAACAGCACTTGAACAAGCATTAGCAGTTATTCAAAACAATCGAAAAGAATTGAAGTAAGACTCGGAAAACAGAGAAACGGATGTCACAAGGGATAGAAAATTGGATTTCCGGTTTTTCTGTTTTCTTTTTTATGGAAAAACAAGAAAAAGGAAGTGGAACAAGAGCGTGGCAAAACGAGGAAAGAGAAGTAAGAAAAAACAAACCGACAATCTTAATTTACAAGTGGTTGTCTTAATTATATTTAGTATTGTATTAGGCGTTTTAATTTACACCAAGGCAGGTGTAGTAGGAGAACACATAACGCCATTTTTGGGCGGTATTTTAGGTCCAGTAAAATATGTTTTACCAATCGGTATCTTTTTTGTGGGAATTTATACTGCATATGGGGACCGTGAATATTTAACGAGAAAACTGATTCAATTTGCAATCCTTGTCATTTGTGTGCAAGGAATTTTAAGCGTGTACCAAATTTCGGTTGGTAATATCGATAAAGCAGCACAATTCGGAGATGCTGTAGAAAGAGGCTACCATCTAGGAGCAGAAAACATTGGTGGAGGAGCCGTTGGAACCATTGTTGCAGTTGTCCTTTGCAAACTGATTGGCGAATTTGGAGCCATTGTTGTATGCTTAGGGGTAGGGCTTGGTATTTTGGTATTCTTACTCAAAATGAACCCAGCCGAATATATTGCCGAATGGATGGATGAAAAACGCGAACTTCGCGAAGAAAAACGAGAAGCACGTAAAGAAGACCGCTACCGCAAGAACCGTATGCAAGTAGAAGAAATTGTGGAAGATATGGAAAGAACCAGACCGGAAACGAAACGTGAGAGACGACTTCGTGAAAAAGAAGAAGCACGTAAATCTGCATTAGAAGTAGACGACCAACTCATTATTAACTTAGATGCCAAAGAAGAACAAGAAGCAAAAGGCAGAAAAATCTTCAAACATGAGAAAGACGATATTGTACCACTTGCAATGGATGAAAAGAAGAAAGAAAATGCGGACTTTATTGAGGGTAATTTATTTAAGAAAGAACAAGAAGTTAAAGAAGAAAAGACGAAAGAGGTATTGCAATTAGGACATACCTTAACTGTGGAAGACGAAAACTATGAATTTCCACCAGTAACACTATTAAGCCCAGGCGAAACCAAAGTAAAGGGAAGTAAAAAAGCGGTTGCAGATACTGCAGCAAAACTCCAAAGAACGCTATACACCTTTGGCGTTTCGGCGAAAGTAGAAAATGTATCCGTAGGACCAGCCATTACGCGCTATGAATTAAAACCAGCAGAAGGAGTTCGTGTTAGCAAAATTGCCAAACTATCGGACGATATTGCTCTTAACTTAGCGGCAGAAAGTATCCGTATTGAAGCACCAATCCCAGGAAAACAAGCTGTTGGAATTGAAATTCCAAATAAGGAAAATGAAGTAGTTCATTTCCGAGATATTATTGAAACCGAAGAATTTGTGGATCATAAATCCAAACTTGCCTTTGCGGTTGGAAAAGATGTAGCAGGAAATGCCCTTGTAACAGATATTGCGAAAATGCCACACGTTTTAATTGCAGGAGCAACCGGTTCTGGAAAGAGTGTATGTATCAATACTTTAATTGCAAGTATTATTTATAAAGCAAAACCAAGTGAAGTAAAACTTGTTATGGTAGACCCAAAAGTAGTAGAACTTTCGGTATATAACGGAATTCCACATTTGCTAATTCCAGTTGTAACCGATCCGAAAAAAGCAGCAGGAGCCTTAGCATGGGCAGTTCAAGAAATGGTCAATCGTTATTCCCTTTTTGCGAGCAAAAATGTAAGAGATATTAAAGGATATAACGAAGCACTTGAAAAAGATGGAGGAGCCGAGAAATTACCACATATTGTTATCATTATTGACGAGTTATCTGACCTCATGATGGTATCGCCAAAAGATGTAGAAGATGCTATTTGCCGTTTAGCACAAATGGCAAGAGCAGCAGGTATGCACTTAGTCATTGCAACCCAAAGACCATCGGTAGATGTTATCACAGGTATTATTAAAGCCAATATTCCATCTCGTATTGCCTTTGCAGTATCTTCGCAAATTGATTCTCGTACCATTTTAGATATGGCAGGTGCTGAAAAATTGCTGGGAAAAGGAGATATGCTTTTCTATCCAGCAGGTGCACCAAAGCCAGTTCGTGTACAAGGTGCTTTTATCAATGATAAAGAAGTAGAAAAAATTGTAGATTTCTTAAAAGCAAATGGCGATGTTACATATGATGAAGATATTTTGGAAAAAATAGAAAAGAATAACGCACAAGACAATGATACAAATGGTGCAGAAAGCGACGAGGATGACGATACAGACGAATTCCTAATGGATGCTATCGACGTAGTTGTTAGCACAGGACAAGCCTCTACATCCTTTATCCAAAGAAGATTTAAGGTGGGCTATGCACGAGCCGGAAGAATTATTGACCAAATGGAGGAAAGAGGTATCATTTCAGGCTACCAAGGAAGTAAACCAAGAGAAGTGTTAATGACCAAAGAACGATGGGAAGAACTAAAAATGCAACATGAAGAAGGAGCAGAAGAATAAAAAAGAATTGGACGCAAAAGAAAAATAAGGGAGAGAAGCCAATGGAAAAAGAGAAAATTCTTTTTAAGATGAGAGATTATAACAATGAATTAGAAAAGATTTTGGAGAAAAAAAGTTTTTCCGAAACTACCAAAAATCTTTTGTTAAGCATGCTATATAAAATTGAAACTGCCTATGGGGATTACACAACGGTAAAAAGAGAAGTCCGTGG
>CANSOY010000050.1 GCA_947648765.1 uncultured Clostridium sp. | reverse complement strand
GTAACAATGTAGATATATCAAAGATAGAGTATCAAGTAGAAGGAACAGCAACAGAGGATGGAACAATTGATGGAACAAGTTATATAAAAGACCAACCAGTAAATCAGACAAAAGAATATTTTAGTAGTAATGGTCAAGATAAGGTAAAGCAAACATTAAATCTAGCAACAGATGGGGACTGGACGGTAAAAGTCCATACGTATAACAAGGAAGGAAGAAAAGTAACTACCAATGCCATAAGATTATGTAGAGATACAGTAGCACCAGTAGTAACAGACTTTGTAGTAACAGAGAACAAAATGGGAACAACATTATCTGTAAAAGTAACAAATAATGAATTTGGAGTAAGTGGACAAAGGTCAAATGGTGGATATACGTACTCTATAGAGGGGACAGCAAATACTCCTGTTACGATAAATACATTTACTTACCAAGATATAACAACATCAGGAAATAAAGCATTAAAAGTGCAAACAAAAGATAAAGCAGGAAATATCAATGAAAAGACAATAACAGAAGAAGTGTGGTTCTTGGTGGATAAAGTTCAAGTTGGAGATTATGTAGCATATGATGCTGGGACATGGACAGAAACAAAAGCAACGCCTACTACCAATGCAACTTTTGGAGGATATACAGTAGGAACCAATAAAGCAACGGGCTTGAATGGAACACCTAGTGGATGGAGAGTGCTTAGTAAAACTGGAAGTGGCGCAGCGGGGACGGTCAAACTAATTACTGATGGATGTCCAGCAATGGGATTTTTTAGTTATAATGGAAGTAATTTTGATAATATAGTGTCATCGTGGAAATCTTTTATTGACATTTTTGTCGCGGAGGGTACTGATGGAGAAACGTCACCACTTGAATATCAAGATGTTACTGTGTTAAGGAATGCCAATATGCTTTACTGTGGAGTTGATTACTGGGTTGCTTCTACTGTTGCGATCCCAAACCAACCAAGTTCAATGGCTTATGGCTATTGTTGGTGGAGACATGGTGATTCGGGCGACTATGCTTTTATTGGAGAATTGGGATGGTATGGAAGGGATGAAACGAGGTATACTTTGAACCTTTTGCGTGCTGTGGGAGGCAATGAGAATAGTACATCAAGTGTTGTTTTTAATAAAGGTGAGGCTATTGTGGGACCATATTATTGGAAAATTACAAACTCCAGATCAGGAGGAAGTACGTTGTTATCGTCTTCTGGTAAAGAATGGTGCTATCAATGGGTTCCTGCTAAGCAAGAAGGCGACAGGGATCGAGCTTTGGGAATCAGGCCAGTTATTTCATTAAAAATGATGCGCACAGGATTGATGGCGAATACTGAATGGCTAGGCAAGAGCAACAACTGGAAGTGTGAATAATATATTATCTAGAAAATTCACAAATTTCCAGAAATCCCTTGCAATTCGTGGTAAAAGGTGGTAAAATAATAATTGCATAAAATGAAACAGAAGAGTGGGAACAAATCCCACTCTTCTGTCATAGTGTAGGAGGTTACAATGGCAAATATCGAAGAACGAGTGGAAGCACTTGTTTCTACACCAATTACAGACTTAGGCTATCGTTTATATGATGTGTTGTATGTCAAAGAAGGAAAAGACTATTTTTTGCGTATCTTTATCGATAATTCAACTGGAATTAGTTTAGAAGATTGCGAAAAAGTGAACAATGCAATTAACGATTTACTAGATAACGCAAACATTATCAAAGAGCAATATTTTTTAGAAGTTTCTTCTTGTGGCGTAGAAAAAGTCTTACGAAAAGATTGGCACTTAACAGAATGTGTAGGAGAAAAGATTACTTTGTCATTGTTCAAACCAATCGACGGAAAAAAAGAAATCACAGGCACATTAAAATCTTTTGACGAAAATGAGATTGTCTTAGAAGAACTTAGCCTTGAACGAAAAAATATCGCACTGATAAAAAAATATTATGATTGGGGGAATTAGGAAAAATGAAGAAGACGAATGCAAAAATTAAAAATGAAGCAATTAACAGTAGTGAACTAATACTAGCGATCGAAGAATTGGAAAAAGAGAAAGGAATTGATAAAGACTCTTTACTAGAATCTATCCAAACCGCTTTAGTAACCGCATATAAAAGAAACTTTGACTCTGCTGAAAACGTAAAAGTAACAATGGATGGTGTAACAGGAGAAATCCATGTTTATGCAGAAAAAGAAGTCGTTGCAACAGCCAAAGACATTGAAAACGATAAACTACAAATTTCAGTAGAAGATGCGAAAAAGATAAACAAAAAATTAGATGTTGGCGATGTAGCAGAAATTGAGCAAGTACCAAAGGAATTTGGAAGGATTGCAGCCCAAACAGCAAAGCAAGTCATTATCCAAAAAATCCGTGAAGACTCTCGTGAATTCCTATTCAACGAATTTAGCCAAAGAAAAGGAGAAATTGTATCCGGTATTGTGCAAAAAGCAGACGGAGGAATTGTTGTACTAGACTTAGGAAAACTAGAAGGAATTATGCCAAAAAGAGAGCAAATTCCAATGGAACGATACAAAGTAAATGACAAAATTCGTGCCTACATTGTAGATGTCGTAAAGGGCGAAAAAGGAAATCCACAAGTGATTGTATCCAGAGCCCATAACGATTTTGTACGCAAACTATTTGAACTTGAAATCCCAGAAATCTATGAAGGTGTAATCGAACTAAAAAGCGTTTCAAGAGATCCAGGAAATCGTAGTAAAGTAGCGGTATATTCCCCAAATGAAAACATTGACCCAGTTGGTTCTTGTGTTGGGCAAAAAGGAATTCGTATCCAAAACATTATCAACGAATTAAGTGGAGAAAAAATTGATGTAATTGAATGGAACGAAGACCCATCCATCTATATCTCAGCAGCATTGCTACCAGCACAAGTACTTGCCGTAGATATTCATGATGACGAAAAATTTGCACAAGTTATCGTACCAGATGACCAATTATCTTTAGCCATTGGTAAATCTGGACAAAATGCAAGATTAGCAGCTAAATTAACCAACTGGAAAATCGATATTAAGAGTGAAAGTCAATTTAGACAAATGTTAGAACAAGCAAGCCAAGAAGAGACGACAGAAGAAGAAAATCCAGAAGAGACAGAATAAGTTTTCATGACTAGAATATAGTATAAAGGAGTGTAAAATTTGAAGAAAATGCCACAAAGAAGTTGCACCGGTTGCAACTTGAAAAAAGACAAAAAAGACCTTATCCGTATTGTAAAAGACCAAACAGGAAAAATTAGCGTAGATAAAACCGGAAAAGCACCGGGAAGAGGAGCCTACCTTTGCAATTCTACTGAATGTTTGGAAAAAGCAAAAAAAACCAAAAGGCTCGAGCGAGCACTCGATACAACGATTGGAGAAGAAATCTACAAAGAGTTAAGGAGTGTTATCGGTGGAGAATAAAGAAAAATTAGGCGGTATGTTAGGTCTTGCTGCAAAAGCAGGAAAAGTGGTAGTCGGTAGTCAAGTTGTTTTAGAGACACTGGCAAAAAGAAAAGTGAAATTACTCCTTTTAGCAGAAGATGCATCTGAAAGGACAAAAGAAATCTTTCAAAAAGAAGGAAAAGAGAAAAATATTCCTGTTCAAGAATGTCTAACCAGTGAGGAAATAGGCAGAAGAATTGGAAAATCCAAAAAAGCAATTATCGGAATTAGCGATGAGAACTTTGCAAAAGCAATATACAAAATTTTAAGTGGGGGTGAAGCGATTGGGTAAATTAAAAATACACGAAATTGCAAAAGAACTAGGTATATCAAGCAAAGATGTGATGGAAAAAGCAAAAGCAATCGGAATTGAAGTAACAAGTCATTTGAGTTCTGTGGAAGAAGAGGTTGCAGCCAAAATTCGAAAAGAATTTGGCAAGAAAACCACTGGAAAACCAGAGAAAAAAGACGAACCAAAAAAAGAAGTAAAAAAGGACGGAGCACCAGTAATCATTCGTAGAGAGGTGATTGTTTCCGAAGAAGAAGAAAAGAAAGAAGTAAAACCAGAAAGAAACCATCGACAAGATGTTGGCTTTGTGGAGAGAAATCGCAACAAAGACTATAATATTGTCTATCGTAACAAGCCTTCCAAACCTCTTACTGTGGATGAACTATTTGGCATCAAAAAAGAAAAGAAGGAAGAAGCAAAGAAACCAGAAGAGAAAAAAACAGAAGTAGTAAAAGAAGAGAAAATCGTGCAAAAAGAGGAAGAAGAAGTGAAAGTAGAAAATAAGCCTGCTCCAGTACAAGAACGACCACAGACAAGACCACAAGGACAACGTCCGTATGATGCGCGCCAAGGACAAGGACGTCCAATGCGTAACAATGGCTTCCAACCAAACAATAGATATAACAACGGAATGCGAGATAATCACGAGCAAAGAAATGGCGGATATAATAACAATTTCCGTGGTCGTGATGGAAACAATAACCATTATGGACATAACAATAATGGAATGGGAAATCGTAATAATAATTTTAGTCGTGGACAAAATAGTAATGGTTATCAAAGAAATGGTGATCATCAAAATAGAAGACCTCTAGATAACCGTGGAATTGACAAAAACATCAAGAACATCATGTCAACCGAAATCTACGAAAAAGAAAATCAAAGAGATTACACTTCAAAAGTAATTGATAAAGAAAAAGTAAATAGCAAATTTGAAGAACGTAACAAAAAGAAATCAACTGGTAGAAAAAATAATCGTTTTAATGAAATTGATGGCGGAAAATTAAAAGACTTAAAGCAAACAGACCGTTTATCCCACATGTTTAATGAGCAAGATGGTGGAATGCTGGATTATTATGACTTAACAACTGAAAGAGGAAAACGAAATAAGAGAAAAATGCAAAAGGGTGATGAAGAAAGAAACAAACAAAAAATCTTCCAATTAACCGAAATTACAATTCCTGCAACCATTAGTGTTAAGGATCTAGCAGCAGAGATGAAGAAAACAACCGCAGAAGTCATTAAAAAGTTATTCGGCTTTGGCATTATGGCGACCATTAACAACAGCATTGATTTTGATACGGCTTATCTCATCGCGAGTGAATTTGGTATTACCGCTCAAAAGAAAGAGGAAGTCAAAGAAGAAGACATCCTATTTGACGATAGCGAAGATTCACCAGACGAATTAGAAGCACGTCCTCCAGTTGTTGTTGTAATGGGACACGTAGATCATGGTAAAACTTCTCTATTAGATGCTGTTCGTAGTACGAATGTGATTGAAGGAGAAGCCGGAGGAATTACCCAACATATTGGTGCATATAAGGTTATGGTCAACAACCGTGAAATTACTTTCTTAGATACACCAGGACACGAAGCATTTACCAGTATGCGTGCAAGAGGAGCCCAAGTAACAGACGTTGCAATCTTAGTTGTTGCAGCAGATGACGGCGTTATGCCACAAACCATTGAAGCCATCAACCACGCAAAAGCAGCAGAAATTCCAATCATTGTAGCTGTCAATAAAATTGATTTACCAGGTGCCAATGTAGATAAGATTAAGCAAGAAATGATGAACTATGAATTAGTACCAGAAGAATGGGGTGGAGATACTATCTTTGTTCCAATCTCAGCGAAAAAGAAAATCAATATCGACAACTTACTTGAAATGGTACTATTAGTAGCAGATATGAAGGAACTAAAGGCAAATCCAAACAAACAAGCCAAAGGAACTGTCCTAGAAGCACGTTTAGACAAAGCAAAAGGACCAATCGCAAGTGTATTGGTACAAAGAGGAACCCTAGACACAGGAGATACAGTAGTTGTAGGAACTGCTATTGGTAGAATTCGTGCGATGAAGAATGATAAAGGACAAAAAGTGAAAAAAGCAGGTCCATCAACTCCAGTTGAAATCATGGGATTAACCGAAGTACCAGAAGCAGGAGATATTTTCTACGAAGTAAAAGACGAAAAAATGGCAAAGCATTTAATCGAAAAAAGACGTGCCGAAGAAAGAGAAAAAGCAATCAACAGCGAAAATCGCGTAACACTAAGCAACCTATTCGAGAAGATGGAAAACGAAAACTTGAAACAATTAAATATCATTGTAAAAGCAGACGTACAAGGTACCTCAGAAGCCTTGAAACAATCGCTTGAAAAATTATCTAATGACGAGGTTCATGTTCGTGTTATTCACTCTGGCGCAGGTGGTGTCAATGAGTCAGACGTACAACTTGCGAAAGCAGCAAAAGCCATCATTATTGCATTTAATGTAAGACCAGGAGCAATTGCAAAAGACATTGCTGAAAAAGAAGGCGTAGAAATCAAGCAATATTCGGTTATCTATCAAGCATTAGAAGATGTAGAAGCAGCCATGAAGGGTATGTTAGATCCAGTTTACGAAGAAAAAGTAATTGGAAAAGTAGAAGTAAGACAAACATTCAAAGTATCTGGTGTTGGTACGATTGCTGGAGCCTATGTATTAGAAGGAAAAATCGAAAGAAATGCAGGCGTTCGTGTCATTCGTGAAGATATTGTTATTCATACCGGAAAACTTGCTTCATTAAAACGTTTCAAAGACGATGCCAAAGAAGTGGCAAAAGGATATGAATGTGGTATGCAAATTGAGAACTACAACGACATTAAAGAAGGCGATGTAATTGAAGTTTTTGTTATGGAACAAGTAAAATAGAGGAAAGGAGAAAGCGATGCCAAAAAACGAAGCAAGACTAAATCGAATTAACGAAGAACTGAAAAAAGAGGTTAGTCATATTATTACTTTTGAATTGAAAAATCCAAATGTTACTGGTTTAATTAGCGTAACAAGAGCAAAAATAACACCGGACTTAAAATATGCCAAAGTATATGTTAGTATTCTAAATGCCAAAAGCAAAGAAAAAACATTGCAAGGACTAGAAGAGTCAGCAGGTTTTATCCGAAGCCAAATTGCAAAGACCATCAATTTAAGAATAACGCCACAAATTGTGTTTACTTTAGATGACTCTATGGAATATGGGGAAAAAATAGAAGGTATCTTAAAGGAACTAAAAGAAGAAAAGAAGGAAGAGAAATAGGTGATAAACTATGACACTTGATCAAATTTTAGAAGAGATTAAACAAGCAAACTCCATCGTGATTCTCACTCATGAGAATCCGGATGGAGATGCAATGGGCAGTAGCCTTGCCCTTTATCAAGCGCTCAAAAATTATGGAAAAGATGTAGACCTTGTTATTCCAGAACATTCCAGAACATTTGACTTTTTACCAGCAATCGAGGAAATTAAAACACAAGGAAAACCAGAATACGACTTAGCCATTACCTTAGACTGTGCAAGTATTAAAATGCTCAATGGTTTTGTGGAATACTTTGAAAATGCCAAAATGCGTATTTCCATTGACCACCATAGTACCAATTCGATGTTTGCAGATATTAACTTTGTGAACCCAGAAGCACCAGCTTGTGCCCAAATTCTAATCGTTGTTCTAAACTATTTCAACATGGAAATTACCAAAGAGATTGGAACCTGTATTTTAGCAGGTATCATAACCGATACCGGTGGTTTCAAATATTCTGGTGTTAATGCTGAAACTTTTGAATTTGTATCTTGGCTATTGGAAAAAGGAATTAAGGTTTCAGAGGTATATCGTAAAGTGCTACAAATCAAAACAAAATCTAGTTTTGAACTTGGCAGAATTGCAAGCAATCGCTTAGAATTTTTCTTTGACGGAAAAGTAGTATTTACGTATATTACCAAAGAAGATGAAGCCAGTGTAAAGGCTGAAATTGGGGACCACGAAGGCATTGTCGAAATGGGAAGAGATATTGAAGGAGTAGAAATATCCATTTTTGTTCGAGAAACAGAAAAAGGATGCAAAGTTTCCACTCGTTCTAATGAATATGTAGATGTTTCAGATATGTGTTTGCTTTTCGGTGGCGGAGGCCATCAAAGAGCAGCTGGCTGCACAATGCCAGGTAGTATCGAAGATGTAAAAGAAAAATTATTGATGCGTGTAAAATCGTACATAAAAGAAGACTAACAAGCAAAGGATAACGAGGTTATCCTTTTTGTGCTATCTTAGGAGAAAGAAAATGAATGGAATTATTGTAATTGATAAGCCACAAGCCTATACCTCTCACGACATTGTTGCGATTGTAAAGAAAAAATTAGGCGAGAAAGTGGGACATACGGGAACATTAGATCCAAATGCCACTGGTGTATTACCACTTTTGATTGGAAAAGGAACCAAACTATCTGGGTATTTAATCGACCATGATAAAACCTATGAAGTGGAATTGAAATTTGGTGAAAAAACAGATACGGCAGATGGAGAAGGCAAGATATTAGAAACAAGGGAAGTACCTGCAAGCGTGTGGAAACAAGTCTCAGGAGTGTTAGCCTCTTTTCAAGGAAGGCAAAAACAAATGCCACCAATGTATTCAGCCATTAAGGTAAAAGGAAAAAAATTGTATGAATATGCAAGAAGCGGAAAAGAAGTAGCAATCCCAGAGCGAGAAATTGAAATTTTTGCAATTCATTTGGAAAAACAAAATACAGAAAAACAGGAAATAACCTTTATGGTACATTGTTCCAAAGGAACATATATCCGTAGTTTATGTGAAGACATAGCAGAAAAATTAGGAACAGTAGGATACATGAAAAACTTGCGCAGAAAAACAGTCGGAAAGTTTACCTTAGAAGATGCCATAACCTTGGACACGTTTGAGAAAATGACAGTAGAAGATATTCGAGCCAAAATGCGAATCGCAGAGGAAGTATTGCAAGATAAGCCAAAGTGTTTGCTACCAGAAAACAAATTTCAACTTTTTTGTAATGGGGTAAAATTAAGCCAACAAGAAATTGGACAAGACTTAACAGACGGAACTTACCGCATTTACGTAAAAGAAATATTTGTAGGACTGGGGATAGCAAAAGAGGGAAGTATAAAGCGAGAATGGCTTGAAAAAGAAAGCATAGACGATTAGTCTATGCTTTTTATATTTAGTACGTTAACATTGTATGGCTGGGTTCAAATTTTCTTTCACACTAGAACCGTCGTAAATGGATTTTTCACCATCTTCTAATGGGATTGGTAAATGAACTTGTGCAACAAATTCTTGTCCAAGCCAATTTACAATTTGAATTTTGAAAGATAGATTGCTTTCCATTGCAGAAATTGGGATACTAGCCTGTCTTAACAAATGACCATCAAACTGAATTTGCTCGGTTAAATCTTTCAGCATATAATGGTCTTTGATATCTTTTCGCACATATTGGACTGTGATTGGATTATTCGCACCCAAGTAAATCTGCGGTTTCGAATAGTCAAGTTCATGGGTATTGATGATTTCATAATTTAATGTACCATCAATACGATTTTCTTCCGAATAGGCGAAGGTTGCAAATTTGCTTAAATCTTTGAAATATAAATCTGCCTTATCTTCTTCGTTATTGCTAATGGAAATATCATAAATTGCCATTTTTTGAATGGTATTTTCTTGGGTAGTACCACCAGAAGTATCAGACTGTAAGTAGATAGCAATATCCGTGTATTGCGAAACGGCTAAATCCCATTGTGGTTTATTCGTCTGGTTAGCTTCTCCTGCTCCAGAACTATAACAATAGATTTTAGAAATGGAGAAAATTTGCTTTTCATTTAAGGCTGCTTTTTGTAAATAATCTTGCTCAAATTCGGTTTTTAAGCGATAATTTTGCCATAGGAATACTGGCTTTTTGAGAAAGCGTACCATTTTGCTGTCTTGTTTTGGATTTTCTTTTTCTGGGCTTGGTTCTTCTTTTTCCATTTTTCCTCCGTAAACTACAATATATTTAGACTAGCATAAATTTCAAAAAAAAGCAAGAAGGAAAAGTATTCAAAAAAATATTCATTTTAGAAGATAAAATGAGAAATTGACCTAAAATGAATTTTAACCATACTTAAATCTGCTTTTCTTAGTTGAAAAGAAAAATGGGATATGGTAAGATAAATTCAAGTTAAGAACCGATATTATATTTCCCTGCGTAGTGCGTAAAGACTGGAATTTTAGAACCAACAAAGATAAAAAGGGAGTCCGCCTTTGAATGTGGCGTGTAGGCTTACAAAGACCTTCGTAAGAAACCCAGGAGCATTCAACAAGACACCCACCTGTGAAAGCAGGTCCTTAAAATTTCTTTCACTAGAACGGCTAATGCGGGGCTTTTTTTGCGTCAAAAAGGAAAATTGCAAAAAAGTCTTTGCAAAATTCAAAGAAAAGATATATAATAAACCCACAGATAAAATTACCGATAAACGGAAGGAGAAAAAAGTTATGAACATAACGATTACAGAAAAGGATATTAAAGCAACTGAGTCAATCAAAGAGTATATTGAAAAAAAGGTAGAAAGATTAGCCAAATATTTTACAGAAGATTTTGATGTTAATGTAACCATGAAAGCAGAAGGAAAAGACCAAGTAGCAGAAATGCAACTAACTTATGAAGGTGCTAGTTTCCGTGCTATTACTGGACATACAGACCTTTATGCTTCCATTGACAAGGATATTGATATCTTAGAAGGTCAAATTCGTAAAATGAAAACCAAAAAAGATAAACAAAATATGACAGAGTCAATTCGTCTAAAAGAAGAAACACAACTTTATGCTGGAGAGCATGAAGTACAAGACGAAATTGTAAAAACGTTATATTATGAAATTAAACCAATTAGTCCAGAAGATGCAAAACTAAAACTAGAAGAAAGACCACAAGACCGTTTCTTAACATTTATCAATGTAGAAACTGGAAAGGTAAATGTTATTTATCGTTTGAAAGATAACAAAAACTTTGGATTAGTAGAACCAGAAGCATAATTTCAGGTAAGGCAGGAAAGTAATTTCTTGCCTTATTTTCATAAAGGAGAAGAAATGAAAGATACAAGAATTGAACAATTAGCCCAAAATCTATTAGAATATTCGGTTTCCATTCAGCCAGGCGAAAATCTTTTGCTAGATATCTTAGGGGAAGATGGAATGGAACTTGGGAAAGAATTGGCAAGACAAGCCAGAAAAAAGAAAGTCAATGTACATGTTTCCATTACCAATTATGAAATGTTACGCATTTTATTACAAGACTTAGACGAAGAACAAATCAAGCAATATGCCAAATATGACTTGCTTCGTATGAAAGATATGGATGCATATATTGGAATTCGAGCCAATTCAAATTCGGCAGAATTTTCTGGAATTGGAGCAGACAAAATGGAGTTATATAACCAATATTACACTTTGCC
>CANSOY010000049.1 GCA_947648765.1 uncultured Clostridium sp. | reverse complement strand
GTATCCCATTGTGTATCCGTAATGAGAGCAATAAAGGTCAAGGAGAGAGCATATTCTGGACCAAATTCTAAAGCATTGCTAAGTCCAAACAAAAAGATTAAGAAAAAAGCAATGTTGTTAAAAAGTTCTACCGAGTCATAACGAATACAATGCAAGAGATTGAGGCGAAAGTGAAATTTTTGCCAAGATTTACAAACAACGTAAATGGTATAAAGAGCTATCGCAGATAGCGTAATTGCAACAATCACCACTTGATTTTTCGTTAGCAAAGAAGTAACAATCAAAACAGCGAAGTTCAAAAGGTTGAAGGTGAGCGAGTAACGATTGGCAAGTGTATTTTTTTCTTCGTAATATAATTTATCCAAAATAAACGCAAAAATTAACTGAATAAATAGCTGAATAACCGAATAAATTGCAAAGGTTTTGTAAGTCGAAAGGTCCATATTCATAAACGTAATATAGGAGTCAATTTGGAATAAAAGGATACCATAAAGAAGAGCTGCCATAAAAGTTCCAACCACGAAACCAGACATAACAGCATACTCGTTTTTATCTTTTTCCTTACTAATATTGGCACCTGTTGAAAAAACAGATTTTAGAATATAGTAAATAAATTGAAGCGGATAAGTTAGGGTAAAAATATTGATTAAATTACGGTCAATTATGAGCCCTAGACAAAACCAAGAAAGCACTGGTATAAAAGATAAAAGGGCTAAATCAAAACTAATCTTTAGTAAGCGTTTCACAGTTCATTTCTCCTTGTTTTTTTCAATTAATGAGATTATACTATAATTCGACAAAATAGAAAAGAGAAAGATTTTATAAAATTTTTCAAAAATTGAACACAAAATTAAAAAGATATGCTATACTATAGGCGATTATTGCTAAAAATAAGAGAGGTAAAAAATGAAAATAGGAATAGTGGGACTCCCAAACGTCGGAAAAAGTACTATGTTTAATGCAATCACAAAGGCAGGCGCTGAATGTGCCAATTATCCATTTTGCACAATCGAACCAAATGTCGGTGTAGTTGCTGTACCAGATGAAAGATTGGACCGATTAACAGAAATGTATCATCCAGAAAAGACAACACATGCAGTGATTGAATTTGTAGATATTGCAGGTCTGGTAAAAGGTGCTAGCAAAGGCGAAGGTCTTGGAAACAAGTTTCTATCCCATATCCGCGAAGTAGATAGCATTGCACAGGTAGTTCGTTGCTTTGAAGACTCGAACATTGTACACGTAGATGGAAATATTAATCCAATCCGAGATATCGAAACTATCAATTTTGAGTTAGCATTAGCAGATTTAGAAACAGTGGAGAAAAGACTAGAACGTGCGAAAAAGAATTTGAAGGCAGATAAAAAATATCAAGAAGAAATTGATGTGTTAGAAAAAATAAAAATAGCATTGGAACAAGGAAAACCAGCAAGAACAGCCGAATTAACAGATGAAGAAAATGTGCTAATTCATGATGCGTTCCTACTTACTATGAAACCAGTGTTATACATTGCCAATATTGCAGAAGCAGAACTTGGCAAGGAAGAAAATGAAATGGTAAAACAAGTTCGCGAATATGCAAAACAAGAAAATGCAGAGGTTATCCCTCTTTGTGTGAAGATAGAAGAAGAACTAAGCACATTATTTGGTGAGGATAAGCAAGAAATGCTAGAAGCATTAGGCTTAAAAGAAAGCGGACTAGATGTTGTAGTAAAGGCAAGTTATCGTTTGCTTGGACTAATTTCTTTCTTAACAGCAGGAGAGCCAGAAGTACGAGCATGGACCATCAAAAACGGAACGAAAGCACCACAAGCAGCAGGAAAAATCCATTCTGATATCGAAAGAGGATTTATTAAAGCAGAAGTGATTGCTTATGAAGATTTGATGAAAGAAGGAAGTATGGTAGCAGCCAAGGAAAAAGGCTTGGTACGAGCGGAAGGAAAAGAATATATCATGAAGGATGGCGATATTGTTTTATTCCGTTTTAATGTATAAGAAAAAATATCGCAAAAAATTGGAAATTATTGAGAAAAGTATTGACAAACCTTGAAAATGAGATTAAAATAGAATAAGATTGTAGTGTAATATCCAAAAATCAGAATAAATTACACGAAAAAAAGAATAATAAATAAGGAAGAAGTTTTCAAAAGAAAAGGGAGAGTTGAATATGTTAAAGAATGGGACAAGAAAAATATTATTAGTCGCTTTTGCTTTATCAATTATTGTAATTGCATTTGCAAGTAATACTTATGCTGGCAGTATTGATATTATGAGACCAACTGGTAACAATACATTAAACCAAGCAACAGATGCTAGCAATATTCCAAGCATCAATGGAGTAGGAGTACAAAACAACACTACTAATACAGCAACCAATAACTTTACAGCACCAGTTGTTTCAAATAATACAATCAACAATACCAAAAATAATATTAGCACTTATACCAACACAGATTTACCAAAAACAGGTGTAGAAGATTACCCAATTATTATTTTAATGGCTGTATGTGTAATCGCAGCAATTTATGCATATTTCAAAATCAGAAATTACAATAGCCTATAATAACTTAGATGTGGAATACCTAGCCCAATTACTTATTGGAACAGGGATCTATATAAATATAACAGCAAAATAGTCAGACAATCGTCTGACTATTTTTGTATACATTGAACAGCAAGTCTTGTGGTACTTAAATTATTGCAAGTAAGTAAAGTAACCATTTTCTTGCCACCAGTATCTTGCCCCGCACAACGAGTATCACTGGCAGAAATTCTTGCCATAGCAGATACCACATATTCTTCCATATGACCAGATAAATCAAAGACCTTGACAACATCGTCATAAGATAATTCGTCCAATCGTCCAAAAAAGCGATTATCTGCATAATTATGCCCTGCAATGCAGAGATTTCCTACCTCATTTGGCATAGGTCCAGCAAAACGACAAGGCGACATGGTTAAAAGTTCACTTGTGCTTTCAGAAAGGATGGGATAATTTAGTTTGATAGCGTCAATTTGCAACATCCCAATAATAAAAGGTGTGGGTTGTGCTTCGGCAGTAGTAGAAAGACGAGTTACGTTCTCTGTATTCGCATATAAGGTGGAAACATGATATTGGTCCAACAGCACTTGCGAATAGTTTTCTTGGCTACTTTGGTAAAAGCGAAACCCTAGAAAAACGAGAAACAACAAAACAAGTAAACCAGAAGCAAAATATAGTTGCGTTTGATACAAACGTAATTTGGTTTTTGCTTTTTGTTTTTTGGAAGTCGTTATTTTCGGTGATTCTTCTGGAATTTGTGGAAATATAATTTGGTTCATACGGGATACATCCTTATCTCAAAATTCTCTAAAATTTAGTGTAACTAAAAGCCCAAAAAATATTTATGAAACAGAAACAAAAGTAGTTGATAAATTGAAAAAATTTATTGAAATCGATTGAATTTGGCTATATACTAAAAGAAAAAGGAGATTTCTATGGCAATTGTAGCATTCCTACTTGGAGTAATAACGATTTTTACACCACATGCCAATGGCATAACAGCAATAATAGGCGTTATCCTAGCAAGTATTTCACTTTCAAATGAACAAAAAAAAGAAATGCAAAATGTGGCTATAACAGGATTAGTTTTATGCATCATTGGATTTTTTATTCCATTTGCAATGTTTCTTTTGGTACTAAGCGGGAGCAAGGATCCAGACAGAGAAGCAGAGAAAAAATCAGCAATATATGAAGTTATCCCAATATATGCAAGCACAGATAGAGAAGAGATTTTAGTAGTAAACTTTAACAAGATGGGAAAAGAAACAATCCAAAGATGGTGTGAGCAAAATAAAGTAAAATGTGAAATAAAAGAAGAATATTCAGATGAAATATCGGAAGGTTCTTTCGTAAGGCAAGAACCAGAAGCAAATACCAAAATGGTTGAGGGAGGAGAAATAACAGTAGTCTATTCACTTGGAAAAGTGCCAACGGAATACAAAGAGGCATTAAAAAAAGCAGAATTTTATACAAGTAAAATGCACTTATCGAAAAAAAGAATTTTTACTCGATTAACAGCAAAGGATGATGGGAATTTTTCGGAAAGTGCAGCACAATATGCAGCAGATAGGTTGGAAGTAGATTGGAATGCAAATGCTTTGGCAAAAGCAAAATTTTATCAAAATACAATGAATATGTCTCGAGAAGCAATCTACCAACAGTTAATTTCTAGACATGGCGAAAACTTTACAAAAGCAGAGGCACAATACGCAATAGACCACTTAGAAGATTAAACCAAAATGGCACTTCAGATTTGAAGTGCTTTTTCGATGGAAAAAATAAAAAAATTCCACAAAAAATTCTCGAAAAAAAGTAGAAAAAACTATACTTTTTTTATTCATTGTATGATAGAATAGCAAAAGAATATAGCAAAGTAAGGAGAGTGTTAAATTTGGCAGAATTAAAGTACAAGAGAGTTCTTTTGAAATTAAGTGGAGAAGCACTTGCAGGAGAGAAGAAGACAGGAATTGACCCAACAACCATTGGTGTCATCTGCGATAAAGTAAAAGAACTAATCGACTTAGGTGTCGAAGTAGGAATTGTAGTAGGCGGAGGAAACTTCTGGAGAGGAAGATTTGGACAAGATATGGAAAGAACCACCTCTGACTATATGGGAATGTTAGCAACCGCAATGAATGGTTTAGCATTACAAGATACGCTAGAAGCAAGAGGTATTTACACTAGACTACAAACTGCTATCGAAATGCGAGAAGTAGCAGAGCCATATATCAAAAGAAAAGCATGGAAACACTTAGAAAAAGGCAGAGTAGTTATTTTCTCTTGTGGAACAGGCAACCCATATTTTACAACAGACACAGCAGCAGCACTACGTGCAGCAGAAATTGAAGCAGATGCAATCTTAGTTGGAAAAACCATTGATGCGGTATACTCCGCAGATCCAAAGGTGGATCCAAATGCAGAAAGATTTGATGAAATTACCTATTTAGATATTCTAAACAAAAACTTGAAAGTAATGGACTCGACAGCCATTAGTCTTTGCCGAGATAATAATATTCCTCTTGTCGTTTTTGGAATTGACGACCCAGATAATATCATTCGCATTGTAAAAGGCGAAAAAATTGGAACCCTAGTAAAAGAATAAAAAGGAAAGGAAAAAATAAATATGGATTATACAGAAATTGAAAATAAGATGGATAAAACAGTGAGCGTATTTCAGGAAAATTTATCTGAAATTCGTGCAGGAAGAGCAAATCCTGCTATTCTAAATAAAGTGATGGTAGAATATTATGGAACACCAACACCAATCAACCAAGTAGCAGGTATTTCCGTGCCAGAGGCTCGTTTGATTGTAATTCAACCATGGGATATGAGTGTATTAAAAGATATTGAAAGAGCAATTTTAGCGTCAGATATTGGAATCACACCAAACAATGACGGAAAAGTAATTCGTTTAGCCTTCCCAGAACTAAATGAAGAAAGAAGAAAAGAATTAGTAAAAGATATTCGTAAAATGGGAGAAGAGTCCAAAGTGGCTATTCGCGCTATTCGTCGTGATGGAATTGATGAGTTCCGTAAAATGCAAAAAGAAGCAACCATTACCGAAGATGACCTAAAAGCAGCAGAGGACCAAATCCAAAAAATTACTGATAAAAAGGTAGAGGAAATTGACAAATTACTAGAGAATAAAGAAAAAGAAGTTATGTCTTTATAAAGGTGGGGAAAATGATAGAGATACAAGGAAGAAAAATAGATACAGACGGATTTCCTGCTCATATTGCTATCATTATGGATGGCAATCGTAGATGGGCAAAGGCAAAAAATATGCTTCCGAGTCTTGGACACAAAGAAGGAGCCAATACCTTAGAAAAGATTTTACACTTTTCAAATAAAATTGGAATTAAACATTTAACCGTTTATGCTTTTTCAACAGAAAATTGGAAAAGGACGGAAGAAGAGGTTGGGGCAATTATGACTCTTCTTTCCAACTATTTAACCGATTTCAGTAAAAGGGCAGATGACGAAAATATTCGCGTGAAATTCTTGGGAAATATTGGGGCATTACCAGGAAATTTACATCGTAGAATTTTAGATGTCATTGAACGAACGAAAAACAATACAGGACTGACCTTCAATATTGCTTTTAACTATGGGGGAAGAGCAGAAATTACACAAGCAGTTAAACAGATTGCAGAAGAAGTAAAGGCCGGAAATCTAAAGCCAGAAGATATTTCCGAAGCAGTTATTGAAGACCATCTATATACGAAAGGACAGCCAGACCCAGATTTGCTCATTCGTACCAGTGGAGAACTACGAACCAGCAATTTTTTGCCATGGCAATTAGTCTATTCCGAATTTGTAGTTTCACCTAAAATGTGGCCAGAATTTGAGGAGGAAGACTTACTAGAAGCGATTGAAACATACAAACAAAGAAATCGTAAATTTGGTGGAAAATAAAATCAGTCGAAGGGAAAGAAATTATGGATATAAAACGAGTAGCATCTGCAACGGTTATCTTACCAGTTGTTGGAATTATCTTAATATGGGGGAATAAATATATTGTAGATATCACATTTTGCTTTATGGCAATGATGTGTTTACACGAATACTTTAAGGCTTTTCGCACCAGTGGAAAAGCAAACCCACTCGAATGGATTGGATACTTTGCTGCTGCTTTAATTGCAGGCATACATATTATCCCAATGGAAACAGCACTATTTGCAATCGGAGCAATTTTGCCAATTTCCATCCTTGTCTTATTTACCAATGTGATTAGCACCAACTTAAAAGTAACCATTAATGATATTGCTATTACACTTTTTGGAATTGCATATATCGTCCTATTCGTTATGTTTTTACCAATCATTCGTGAAATGCAAAATGGAAAGTTTCTAATTTGGTATGTTATGTGGGCAGCATGGGGAACTGATGTAATGGCGTATGTGATCGGTAAAAATTTTGGAAAGCACAAATACTTGAAAATTAGCCCAAATAAAACAGTTGAAGGAACCATAGGTGGAACTATAGGCGGAATTTTAGCCTGCCTGCTTTACACCATAGTTTGTAACCAATTATGGCATTTGGGATTTAACTATTTCTATGTAGCAATAATTGGATTAATTCTAAGCATTGTTGGGCAAATTGGAGATTTAGCAGCATCTAGTATTAAACGTTATACTGGAATTAAGGATTTTTCCAATTTAATTCCAGGGCATGGTGGAATGTTAGATCGTTTTGATAGTGTGATATTCATTGCACCATTTGCATACTTTTTATTAAAATTGTTAATCTTGTTATAATAGGAGGAAGATATGAATTTAAATACAAAATTAGAACTCGCATTAGATATCATATCAACGAAAATAGCAATGGAATCTCGAAATGGATATGGTGTAGAGTCAGAAGTAATGCAAGACTTAATTCGAGATAAAAGTCTTGTATATTGCTGTGATGAAAGAGCATTAGACAAAGTTATTCAAACTTATGGACCAGAAATAAAACAAGAGTACAAGGAGTCGTAAAATGAAACAATATACAGAACAAGAAGAAGCTGAAATTAAAGCAAAATATAAACTTTCGCAAGAAAGACATGATCAAATTTTTGAAGACATCAAAAGAATTTGGCTAACAGATCCAATTCCAGTAAAGCATCCAAAAGCAGTTATTATTGGTGGGCAAACAGGAGCAGGAAAAACAGGAATGATTGGTTATTCCAAGAGTCAATTTGAGGATGGAAATGTAGTTGTGATCAATAGCGATGACTTAAAACCATTCCATCCACAAAGTAGTGAAATTGCCAAACTTTATCCAGAGTTATATACTAAAATAACAGACCAAGAAAGCAATACTTGGACTAGTGATTTATTTGAAGTAACCATGCAAGAGGGATATAACCTTATATTTGAAGGAACGATGAAAAATACACGTATACTAGGATCCATTCAGAAATTAAAAGATTTAGGCTATGAAGTAACGGTTCGAGGGCTTGCTGTTTCAGATTTAGAGAGTATGCTTTCCATTTTAGAAAGATACGATGCACAAGTTACGGTAAAAGGCTGGGGAAGATTAGTTGTACCAGACCATCATTATGAAACCTATAACGGTATGCCAGAAACAATTGGTGCAATTGAAGCAGCCAATGTAGTAGACCATATTGAAATTCTAAAAAGGGGTCCACGTCCAACAGAACCAGAAGTGATTTACTCCGAGCAAAATAAAACAAGACATAGTAATGCAAGAGGAGCCGTATTAAAAGGACGAGAAGAAGACACCTTAAGAGTTATCAACGATTTTGAAGCAAGAGCCAGAGCAATCAATGAGTCAATGGTAAAACGTGGAGCAAGTCAAGAAGAACAACAAATTCTATTAGATTTATTAACTCACTTCTATGAAGTGAGAGAACAATGCTCAAAAAAAAAGCCTGAACGAGAGCCAGAGGACGGCTTTGCAATCGGGGAAGACTAAATATGACCAGCCGACTAGCAAATGAAAAGAAAAACAAGTAAGATGAAGAAAATAAAGAAAAGAAAGGAGAAAGGATTTTGCTTACTTTTCTAATCAGTGCAATTAAAATTATTGTAATACTAGGATTTTTAGTGTTAATCCATGAAACAGGACACTTTTTGGTGGCAAGATTGTTTCATGTAAAAGTAAATGAGTTTTCGATTGGATTTGGACCTAAAATCTGGAAGAAAGAAACACCAGCAACTTGTTATTCAATTCGTGCAGTTCCTCTAGGCGGTTTTGTGAATATGGAAGGAGAAGCAGAACCCTCAGCACAAGAGGGTTCTTTTAGTCGTCTTAGTGTTCCAAAACGCTTTGCGATTGTAACAGCAGGGGCGATTGTCAACATCCTATTCGGTTTATTGTTAAGCCTTGTTATTTTCTGGATTGCAAGCGGAGATTTCAGTGTTGCTATGGCAACGATTGGAGAACTAATTACAACTACGATAGAGGGCTTACGAGATTTAGTGGTATCTGCACCAAATGCAGTAGAACAACTAGTAGGTCCAGTTGGGATTTCTGGCATTATTTCAAGCACACAGGGAATTTTAGATTTTCTATATGTCATGGCAGTTATCTCGATTTCATTAGGGGTTACCAATTTATTGCCAATTCCAGCATTAGATGGAGGAAAACTAGTATTACTCCTATTAGAAGCAATCCGAAAAAAGCCACTGAAAGAAAAGACAGAACTAACCATACAAGCAGTAGGAATGATTTTCCTACTTGGGTTAGCAGCGTATGTAACATTCAATGATGTTACCAAACTATTTTGAAATCCGAGGGTAAAAAATGGAACAAGAAGAAAGAAAGGAAGAACAAGAGAAAAAATCATCTTACAAAAATGTAAAGGAAGTATTTAAGGAATATAACTCAACAAGTTTTGCATTAAATGCAGCACGCATCCAAAATGTAACACTATACAAAAAATCAAGCAAAATGGTGCTTGATTTATTAACCGACCAATTTGTAAAAGTTGCAGATTTGGTTGGTTTTGAAAAATATCTGGAAGACCGTTTTCAAGTCAAAGAAGTTCAAATTATATTTACTTATGAAAATGGAATAGAAGACCAATTTGACCTTACTGCTGAATGGCAGGACTTTATTACCTACATGGCTCGTAAACATCCACTTACACGTACCATTCTAAAGGATAGCCAAATTACGATAAAGGAACAAAATAAAATAGAGGTAGCACTTGGTTTTCGAGGAAAAGATGTATTGCTTGCGAAAAAAGTAGATAAAACTATAGAAGAAATCTTAAAAGATTTATATGGTTTCCATGCTTCTGTTGCATTTCTAGAAAATGCGTCAGAAGATAAATTGAAAGAATACCAAGAATACAGCAAAAATTTAGAAAGACAAGCAATCAAAATGGCGGAGGAAGAAGCCGCAAGACAAGTAGAAGAAAGTAAAACAGCACAGGAAGTTCCACCAGCAGAGGCTTCTGCTCCAAGTGGACCAGTCCCACCAGAACCGCCAGCAGTCGAAGAAAATGAAGTAACACCATTAATTTATGGTAGAAATATGAATATCAAGGAACCACTCGTAAAGGTAATCGATTTATCCGTGGATAGCGGAAAAATCTGCTTAGATGGAGAGATTATTAACATGGACTCCCGCGAACTCAAAAGTGGAAAACTCCTCATCACCTTCGATTTATATGATGGTTCGAGTACCATTACTTGTAAAGTGTTTGCAGAGGCAGAAAAAGCAGGTGCTATGAAAGGAAGATTAAAAGGAGCAAAGGGAGTTAAAGTTGCAGGAACTGCACAATATGACCCATTTGCAAAAGAACTTGGCGTGATTGCCAATGTTATTATCGAAAGCACAGGAATTAAAAGAGCAGAGCGAAAAGATAATAGCGAAGTAAAACGTGTAGAATTACATATGCACACCCAAATGAGCCAAATGGATGGAATTAGTGCAACCAAAGACTTAATTAAAAGAGCCATGAAATGGGGCATGAAATCTATTGCTATCACAGACCATGGTGTTGTACAAGCCTTTCCAGATGCCCATAAACTACTTGGACGAGATAATCCAGATATGAAAGTGCTTTATGGAGTAGAAGCCTATTTGGTACCGGACCGAACACCAAGTGTATCTTTTTCTAAAGGACAAGACCTAGACACAACCTATTGTGTGCTAGACTTAGAAACAACTGGACTATCCTTCCGTACCGAAAAAATAACGGAAATTGGTGTTATGAAAGTAAAGGGTGGAGAAGTCTTAGAAGAATTTTCTTGCTTTGTCAACCCAGAAAAACCAATTCCACAAAAGGTAGTGGAAGTAACCAATATTACAGACGATATGGTAAAGGATGCCGAAACGATTGATGTCGTAATGCCAAAGTTGTTAGACTTTTTAGGCGACTCCGTACTAGTTGCCCACAATGCAGACTTTGACATTGGGTTCTTGAAATATAATGCAAAAGAACTAGGATATGAATTAAACAATACCTATCTAGATACTCTAAGACTTGCCAAAGACCTATTTCCAGACTATAAGAAATACAAACTCGGTATTATTGCAGAAAACTTAGGAATTAAAGTCGAGGTAGCACACCGTGCTCTAGATGATGTGGATACAACAGTGAAAGTATTTCGCGTTATGTTAGATATGCTAAGAGAAAGAGGCGTCAAAACACTCGACGATATTGATACCACCAATAACTCAAAAGCAGACTATAAAAAACTACCAAGTTATCATGCCATTATTTTAGCCAAAAAC
>CANSOY010000048.1 GCA_947648765.1 uncultured Clostridium sp. | reverse complement strand
TCAAGCGATCACGCCGTATACATTGAACCAATGCTAATTACCGACACCTATAAAGAAATTGAACAAGCAAAAGAACCAGTTTTTCAAAGTATTGCAGACTATGATGAGAAAATCCAAGAATATGCGAACAAGGATTTATCGGATCCGAACTATGAATTATTGATTTTACAAAGAAAATTTGTAAGTAGTGTAGGAAGTTATGCCCTTGAAAGAATGGCAGAAGAAAGCTCTACCAACCTAGAAACGATTCATTGGCTTATGAATGACTTAGAAAATCTTCGTTATTACATCTTAGGAGGTGCACCAACTGGTGGTTATTATAATTCAATCAAAGAGTTAACGAGGTTGTATCAAGCCTATCATAATGACTTTACCGATACAACTCCGATTGCAGGAGGAACGGATACCAAAGGTAGACTATATAAAAGAATGGCAATCACTTTATCTTTGACGCACTCGTCTAGAGTAGCACTATGGATGCAACCAGGAGCAGCAGAAAACCAATCTGATGCAGTAAAACGTTATGAACTATACAAAAAACTGTATGACGAGGGCGCCTTCAAAGTGACAGAAGCTGGAAAGAAGAATGCGACCCAAACCATCGATATTACTCCATGGTTTGAAACCTATAACATCGAAGAAATGAGATGGGTATTAGGAACCATGATTGATGATGAAGAAATTTTATGGCTCAACGAATTTACCCAAACTCGTATTGATGCACAACCACAAAGTGCATGGGGGTTACTGACTCCTCATCCATATATGGCATATGTATGGCCAAATTATGCGAATGATGTTTTTTATGCAGAGGAAAATGTAACGTATTTTAATGAACTATTTGCTACTAAAGTGATGGAAAATGGGCAAGAAGTTACAAAAGGCCTATTTGATTATGGCATGGCAAGAGGAACACCGGACCACAAGGTATATAAATTATGGATGAATTTCCGTAACAAATTTGACACGGGAGCTGTTTGTGGCGGTATCTCAAAATCTGGACATTGTATCCGTGGTGTCAATGCTATCCCATCAGCTGTTATTGGACAACCAGGACATGCGGCACTTCTCTACTATAACAGAAATGCAGAAGGAAAAGGAATGTGGGGAATAGATAATGACGTATCGGGCTGGGCAGCCTCCGAAAAAGGTGAAAGAATGCCACTTGGTTGGGGAAATGACCGTGTTTATGTCAGAGGATATAATGTGCCATACATTATTCAAGCACAAGAAGCCTTAAACGATTATGCGAATTTGGTCAAAGCAGAAGAATTGCTAATGACTGTTGATGTATACAAAGAAGATAAAGCAAAACAAGAGCAAATTTACCGTGAAGCCATCCAAGTACAATCCATTAACTTAGATGCGTGGGCAGGTTTAGTAAAACTCTACGTGGCAGACGAAACCAAAACTGAAGAACAATGTTACCAACTTGAATTAGAAATGATGGAAGCCTTAAAATGTTTCCCATTCCCAATGCACAATTTATCCGAGTATTTGAAAACTAGATTAACCAGCGACTTGTATATTTTCAAATATACCACGCAAAAAACCAAAATCTTAAATGAAGCAAAGAACTATCCAGCAGAGGGAGAAACTTCAAAAGTATTGCAACCAGCTGTTACAAGAGGACTAGCAAACTACTTATTGGGACAAATTGATACCACTTTAGCAACGTTCTCATTTGATGGAACAGATGCTGGAAAAATTATATTATCTGACCGTTTTGAAGGAAATGGCTTACGTTGGGATTATAGTTTAGATGGCAAGACCAAGTGGACAGAAGTTGCTTCTACCGCAGATAACCATAAACATATGCTAACCGAAAAGGAAATTGCATCGATTACGGCGGAAAAGGATATTTATGTTCATTTGGTAGGAACCAATTACAGTGAAGAAAATATTTATCGAATTGATATTCAAGAGTCCACTGGACTACCAACCAATCTATATGCCAATGACTTAGAAAATCGAATGATGGCAGTAACGCTAACAACCGAATGGCGTTATTCGAAAAATGCCCCTTGGACTTCATATAGTACAGCATCTCCAGATTTAACTGGAAATAAAACGGTCCAAGTAAGACAAGGTGCTAGCGGAACAAGACTTGCAAGTGAACCATCTGAATTCTATTCGTTCACAGAGGATAACCAACCGGACACAAGAAAATATATTCCAATTGCACATTTATCCATCAAAGAAGAAGGGGGATATTCGACTCAATCTGTAGATAAAAAACGACCATTCTATGCACCAAATGCAATTGATGGAAACCTCCATACCATGTGGCATACAGATTTCCGCTACAATGTTCTACAACAAGAGGTAAAACCATTTATTATCATCCAATTAGATGAACCAAGATATATTTCAGCAGTTGAATTTATTCAACAAAAATATAAAACAAATGACCCAGACTTTATCAAAAATTGTAGGATTTATGTTAGTGAAGATGGAGAAAATTGGGGAACAGAAATCGGAAAAATTGAGAACTGTCCACAAGATAATGAACTAAGAAACATTACACTAGAACAAAGTGTATTTGGAAAATATGTAAAACTTGAAATGGATACCTATAGTATGTTCGCATCTCTTGCAATGGTAAATCTATTCGAGGATACAACGAAAGTTGAAAAAACGAAACCAAGAGCAGGTGTTGCATACAGTACAACGGAAAAGACCAATGGCGTAGTAGTTGCAAGATTGGTCAATCCAAACAAACCAATTACCATTACCAATAATGGCGGAAAAGATACCTATGTTTTCACTGAAAATGGTGACTTTACTTTTGAATTTGAAGATGCAGATGGAAATAAAGGTTCTACGACTGCAACGGTAACATGGATTGATAAAGACGGACCAACCGCAGATGTAGAATATGACTTAGACGGAGACCGACGCTTACGTATCTTATTAGATAATATTAGTGAAGATGTATATATTTTAGATAACAATAACAAAAAAATAAACTTTGTTGAAGTAGACGAAAAAACAAAAAAGATTATCAGTATATCCTTCCTAGATGACAATGGAAATACCTATAAAATAGCTGAACTAGATGAGGACGGAAAAACCACCAAAAAGATTACCTACAAAAATACAACTAATGTAGGAAATGTGACAACTTATGTAACAACCTTACGACCAGATGGAACTGTTGAAAGTGAAGCATTTTTAGACGAAGACGGAAGAGCAGTAGAAGTGAGTGAGCAAGATAAAGCAACACTAAGACAACTTCAACAAATTACAAGGTCCAATCCATTGGAATATTCGTTTGAAGAAAGTGGAGATTATGAATTTAGGCTACTAGATAAAGCAAATAATATTGCATATAAGAGTATCAAAGTAGACTATATTACAAACGATACGAAAATCTTAGTCAGTGATATTACCTATGACATCACAAGAGAAACGAACCAAGATGTCAAAGCTACACTTGCTACCTATAGTATCAATCAAGAAGGAAACAAGAGCGATAATGTTCGTATCCTAAGCGAGGGTGGAAAAGAGCATACTTTTACCAAAAACGGAAGTTTCACCTTTGTATATATGGATGGCACGCAAGATGCAGAAAGCCCAGACCGAGAGGAACAAGAGCATATTGCAAAAGTAAGTTGGATTGATAAAGTTGCTCCAACCGCAAGAGTGGAATATAGCACAACCGAAAAAACAAAAGGACCTGTAACAGCAACGCTAACAGGAGCGAGTGAGCCAATTACTATAATCAACAATGGTACAAACAATACGTATACCTTCACAGAAAACGACACCTTTGTTTTTGAGTTTGAAGACAAAGCAGGAAACCGAGGAACTGCGGAAGCAAAAGTAACTTGGATTGAAAAAGAAACGGAAGAACCAAACAAACATAGACTAGGAGATATCAACGGAGATGGCGAGATTACTGCTACAGACTTAGTGCTTGTCAAACGACATTTGGTATCTGCTGGAAGACCAGAATGGACGCTAACAGGAGAGAACTTTAAGGCAGGAGATATCAATGGAGATGGCGAGATTACTGCCACAGACTTGGTACTTGTCAAACGACACTTAGTATCTGCTGGAAGACCAGAATGGGCAATTCCAGAGAAATAAAAAGAAAAGGAGAAAATCAATGAAAAAGAATTTGAAAATGCAAAAAATTCTAAGTATCCTACTTGTTGCACTGCTTATCCTTACCACAAGAATTTATGCAGCAGAAGACCGCTATGATACCACAATCCAGGCAAGCCCGAAGCAAGCAAAAGAGGGCGATAAGGTAGAAATTACCCTTGGTATTAGCAATCTTGCCATTGAAAGTGGAGAAAAAGGAATTGCAGGCTATACAGGAAAACTTACCTATGACGAAGATATTTTTGAATATGTATCTTCCAAAGGAACAGACCAATGGGATCCACCTCTTTGTCAAAAGGGATATATTTCTTCCCATACAACGAGTGGAGAAGTCGTTACAACAACACAATCCATTGGTAGCATTAACTTACGTGTAAAAGAAGGTGCAAAACTTGGTGAAACTAGTATTACACTAGAAAACTTTATGGGAGCAACCATGGGAACAACAGAAGTACCAGCAGCAAGTCAAACAACCAAAGTTACCATCGTAAGTAAAGACAGTGGAAATGGTGAAGGGAGTGGTAGCCCCAATAATACTACCAACACAACCAATACCGTTGACCAAGGAAATACGAACCAGGTTGGCAATAACACCAACACAGTAGGAAACCAAAATGGAGTAGGAACTGGAACAAGCCAAAACAATACCAATAATATTGCAAATACCAAACCAGGAAAACTACCACAAACGGGAGATAATTTATCCGTGGTATTAGTCGTTATTGGAATTGGAACCGCAGTCGCTATTTCTCTCTATTTTAGAACCAAAATTTTAACCTACAAAAAATAAAGAAATTCGTTGACAATCTAACGTTTCGAGCATATAATAGATAGCAGAAAATAAAGGAAGAAAAAAGGGGAGTACATAGAAAATGTGTACTCTTCCTTGCATTTTAGCGAAAATGTAGTAAAATGAAAAGGTTAGAAAAGAACAGGAGCGCAAAAATATGTTGCAAATTAAAAATGTATCCAAAGAATATCGAACAGGAAGTTTAGTACAACAAGCATTAAACAATGTGAGCCTAAACTTACGAGATAACGAGTTTGTTGCAATCTTAGGACCAAGTGGTTCTGGAAAAACAACACTTCTCAATATTATTGGAGGATTAGATCGCTATGACGAAGGCGATTTAGTCATTAACGAAATATCTACCAAAGACTATAAAGACCGCGATTGGGACTCTTATCGTAACCATACAATTGGCTTTGTTTTCCAAAGTTATAACCTCATTCCTCACCAAACCATTTTGGCTAATGTGGAACTTGCTTTAACCATTTCTGGTGTAAGCAAAAGCGAGCGTAGAAAACGTGCAGTCGATGCTTTGGAAAAAGTAGGGCTTGCAGAGCAAATTCATAAAAAACCAAACCAATTATCTGGTGGACAAATGCAAAGAGTAGCCATTGCCAGAGCCTTAGTCAATGACCCAGATATTCTACTAGCAGATGAGCCAACTGGGGCATTGGACAGTGATACCAGTGTGCAAGTCATGGAACTCTTAAAAGAGGTAGCCAAAGACCGTTTAGTGGTTATGGTAACGCATAACCCGGAATTAGCAGAAGCTTATGCAACCCGTATCGTGAATTTGCGAGATGGTAAAATTTGTTCCGATACCCACCCATACCATATCCAACAAGAAAAATACAAAAAGCCAGAGCATAAAAATATGGGAAAAACTTCGATGTCTCTTTTAACCTCTCTTGCGCTTAGTTTCAACAACCTCAAAACCAAAAAAGGAAGAACTTTTTTAACCTCATTTGCAGGTTCGATTGGAATTATTGGAATTGCACTGATTTTGTCTTTATCCAATGGTGTAAACAGCTATATCCATTCCGTAGAACGAGATACTTTGTCTGAATACCCACTTCAATTACGTAGCACAGGAATTGATATGACTTCTATGATAATGGGAGCCCATAGCGAGGTAGGGGAAGAAAAAGAAGAAGGGGACATCCATATTTCCAAAATGTTAGGAAATATGTTTGCTACCATTGGTTCTAATGATTTAGCATCCTTCAAACAATATTTGGAAAGTAGCGAATGTTCCGTAATGGATTATGCAAAAGCAGTCGAATACACCTATTCCATTACACCAAAAATCTATAAAGCGGATATAGAAAACCTTCGCCAAGTAAATCCAGATATTTCATTTGGTAGTCTTGGACTTGGTTCTGGAACAAGTATGAATAGTATGATGTCTAGCATGATGAGTACCGATATGTTTTTCTCTATGCCAGAAGATACCAAACTATTTGAAGCCCAATACGATATTAAGGCAGGAAATTGGCCAAAAGAATACAACGAATGTGTCCTTGTTTTATCTGGAAATGGCAATATGAGCGACTTTATGCTATACATCCTTGGGATTCGAGATTATGCAGAACTAGATGAATTGGTGGAAAAATTCCGTAATGAAGAAGAGGTAGAAGCACCAGAAAATAAAGAAGCCTATTCCTATGAGCAAATTTTAGGAACGACTTTCAAACTGATCAATGCGTATGATTGTTACGAATATGACGAGGAATTTACCATTTGGCGAGATAAAAGCGAAAATGATACGTATATGAAGCAGGTGGTTGCCAATGGAGAGGACTTAAAAATTGTTGGAATTGTCCAACCAAAAGAAGGTGGAACTGCCTCCATGCTAACCAGTGGGATCTATTACCCAGCCTCTTTAACAAAACACGTAATGGAACAGGCAGAAAAGAGTGAAATTGTCCAAAAACAATTGGAAAATCCAGAGATCAATGTCTTTACGGGAAAACGTTTTGACGATACCAGTGAGGAAAGCGATTTCAATATGAATTCTTTGATTGAAATTGACCAAAAGGCGATTCAATCTGCTTTCAAAATAGACCAATCCAAAATTAAGGTAGATTTCAGTAATTTGAATAATGTGGTAACAGCAAATTCTTTACCAGCACTAGATTTAGGAGAAGTATTAAGCAAAATTGAGTTTTCGATGTCTAGTCAAGATATCCAAAACCTAATGAATGACTTATTAAAAGGTTATGAAGCCTATCTCAAGAAAAATCCAAATGCCAATGTTAGTCAAGTCAACAAGCAATTACTACAATATATGCAATCCAAAGAAGCAAGTGAGCTATTACAAAAAGAAATCCAAGCCGTTATCAAGGAAAATGGTAGTCTAACCATTACCCAAGAGCAAATGAGCCGTATCTTAGGAAATGTCTTAAAAGGCTATGAACAATATGCCAAAGACCACAACTTTGTGGAAATGGGAGAATTAGACAAATACTTAAGCGAATACCTAGCCTCAGAAGAAGCAAAGCAGATTATTAGCAACAACTTGACCAAAATTATTCAATCCCAGAAATTAGACCAGCAAATTGCGAAGATTATGCAAGACTATATGAAAACGGTTATGGGGTCTATGAGTAAGAGCATGGAAAAAGAAATGCAAGCCAGCATTATGCAACTTAGTAAATCCATGGCAACTGCGATTCATATTGACGAAAAAGCCTTTGCCAGTGCTTTTCGTATGAAAATGAATGAAGAAGAAATGTCTGAACTTTTTGCTAGCCTAATGTCCAAAGAAAAAGTTACCTATGAAGGCAATTTGAAGAAATTAGATTATGCACAATTAGAAGACCCAAGTGGAATTAACATTTATCCAAAAGATTTTGAAGGCAATGAAGCCATTAGCAAACTACTCGACGACTACAATAACCGTATGAAAGCAGAAGGAAAAGAAGAACAAGTCATTTCCTATACGGATATGGTAGGAACTTTAATGAGTTCGGTTACTACCATTGTAGATGTCGTAAGTTATGTGTTAATTGCTTTTGTCGGAATTTCCCTTGTGGTATCTTCCATTATGATAGGTGTTATTACCTATATTAGTGTATTAGAGCGTAAAAAGGAAATTGGTATTTTGCGTGCGATTGGAGCCTCCAAGCAAAATGTAGCCCAAGTATTTAATGCAGAAACCTTTATCATTGGAGCGTTAGCGGGAGCGATTGGTATTGGGATTACCCTATTACTCTTAATCCCAATTAACCAAATTATTGCAGCTATTTCCGAAGGAGTAACCGTAAAAGCGGCACTACCACTTGGTGCGGGTGCTATCCTCGTAATTTTGAGTATTGTTCTAACCTTAATTGGAGGAATTATCCCATCGAAAAAAGCAGCCAAAGAAGACCCTGTGCTTGCCTTACGAAGTGAATAAACCAGTCAAAAAGATTTGAGAAGTATTCTCAAATCTTTTTTTGTGAAAACATAGCCATTTTTTTCCTCTTGTGATAGAATAAAGGAAAGAAAAGGAAATTGTCTACAAAATGCAGAAAAAATGTGGAAAACAGAGTGCTAAAAGGAGAGCAAAATGGAATTTGTACAAACAGTGCAAGCATTACAAAATGAGGTCTTAACGAGGTATTTAGAACGAAAAGCCTACACGGTTCAGGGACTAGCAGAACTGGAAAAGCAAGTGCTCATTGTGTATCTGTTTGGTATGGTAAATGGATTAAAGCAAGAAAAATTTGAAGAAATACCACCAGTCGAAGTAGAAACCACCATGATAGCAGTGATGATGACTGGGTTTCAAGATACCTTTTTAGTCGCACAAAAATTGATAGCTAGTATCATTTCTGATGTGCAAAGCGGTAATCTAGAAAATACTGTGTATGCCATTGTACATCGCGGATTAGACGGATACTTTGCTTGGAAAAAAGGAAAAAAAGAAGAAGTGATTACTGATATCGAAAATATTTTGAATATTTTATCGTAACACTAGAAAATAAAAGAAAGGGGGACATCGATGGTAACACTAGAAAATGTATCTAAGTTTTACTATAACAAAGGAATTGTTGCAACTGGATTTACTAAAGTGAACTTAGAACTAAAAATGGGCGAATTTGTTGTCATTACAGGGGAGTCTGGAAGTGGAAAGAGTACACTCTTAAATGTCATTTCAGGATTGGACAGTTACGAAGAAGGCGAAATGTATGTAAATGGACAAGAAACGAGCCACTATACCGAAAAAGATTTTGAAGATTATCGCAGAAAATATGTTGCAAATATCTTTCAAAGTTTCAACTTAGTCAATAGTTATACCGTTTACCAAAATGTAGAGTTGGTGCTACTTTTGAATGGGTATAAAAAGAAAGATATCAAGGCAAAAGTTTTGGATATGATAGATCAAGTAGGTTTAGCTGAGTTTAAGAATACGAAAGTATCCAAATTATCTGGTGGGCAAAAGCAAAGAGTAGCCATAGCCAGAGCTATGATAAAAGAAACACCGATTATTGTAGCGGACGAGCCCACCGGAAATTTAGATACTGCCTCAGCTAAAGAAGTTATCCAAATTTTGAAAAGAGTAGCAAAAGACCGTTTAGTCGTTGTGGTAACGCATAATATAGAACAAGTAGAAGAAGTAGCAACACGAATGGTAAAAATGCACGATGGCAAGATTGTAGAAAACCGAGTAATGAAAGAAGTAATCGAAGAACCAAAAGTGGAAGAAAGTAGGTATCATAAGTTCTGTTTAACCAATCAATTTCGCTTAGGATTTCGTAACACTTTTAATTTAATCTCTAAATTCTGCTTGCTCTTTGTGGTATTTTTCTTCCTTAGTAGTGCTGTACTTGCCGAGTATTCTAGTTTTCAAATGTCTGAAGAAAAAAACAAATCTGAGGGTTTTCACTGGTTATTTAAGGATGTTTCAGAAAAACGAGTCATCCTCAATAAAAAAGACCGTAGTCCATTTACCCAAGAAGAGTTTGCAAAATTAGAGAGTTTAGAAAATGTAGACTATGTGGTAGAAGATGATGTCTTAACAGATAGTTATGTAACAGCACGAAAAGGAGATATGGGCTTTAGTGCATCGATTGGAACAGCAGAGCATTTTTCAGGAGAGCTAGACTATGGAAGGATGCCTGAAAACGAAAATGAGGCAGTTCTTCAAATTGAAGAAGATAACTTTTTTGTAACAGATCGTTTGGAAGATTTAACATTAGAACCATTTTCACTTAGTTTTGGTGGAAAAGAATTAGGAGAAATTATCTTTGTCGGGATTAAAACCTATCCCTTGAAAATTAGTTCCAATAATGTCATCTATTTTTCAAAAGAACGAATTCGCGAAATTCGTAAAAGTTCAAACCAACAATATAGTCAAGTACGCATATTTCTCAATGGGCAATATGAAAGATATTCCATTGCACCAAGTGATAAAGTAAAACCAGGGACCGTTACGGTAGACGATAGTTTGAAATATCAATTCAAGAATATGAAAATCAAAAATCAACCATGTATGATCTTCTTAGAAAATGTATATTACAAAGAAGAATTAAACCTAACGATTGGAAATACCTTTACCAAAGACAATTACAAAAAAGCAGTTGGCGCAGAAAAATATGAATTATGCAGTGGAAGAGTTTTCTTAAATACAGACGACTATAACTCACTTTATGATAAGCCATCTTACCAAGCAGGTATTTATGTCAAAGACCCAGAAAAGATGGATGAAACATTACAAGAATTAGAAAATATGGGGATTCATGCAAAAAGAGCATCAGATTTTGCCATCCAAACGAACAACATCCAAGAAATTATTATTCGCATTTTGAAAGTTGTGGTAACGATTATTCTACTCATTGTCCTATTCTTCATTTCTTATCTCATTGTGTACATTATCTTAAAATCTAGACAAATTTACTATACGACTTTGCGTATGCTTGGTGCGACTTACAAAAATGTACGAAGAATTTTAGCCATTGAGTTATTTACCAATGCAAGTATCTCGTATGCGGTACTTATGGCTTTTCTAAGACCTACACAAGCAGGTGTGATACCACTTTCCGTCATTGCAAATTTAGTGGAATATCTAAGTATAATCGAATACCTGGGAATGTATCTCATTTTAGTTGCCATATCTTATTTAATTTCTCGCCGTTTTTCGCGCAAGTTATTTAAGAAAACAGCGATAGCAACCTATTCTGAGGAGGTGTAGAAAGATGATAAAATTAGAGAAAGTAAATAAATATTTTAATCGAAGAAGAAAAAATGAAATTCACATTATTCAAGACACCTCATTAGAACTAGAAGATAAAGGACTTGTGGCTATTCTAGGACAGTCTGGAAGCGGAAAGACAACGCTTCTCAATGTCATTGGAGGCTTGGACAAAGTCAATAAAGGAAGTATCTATATCAATGGGGAGAAGATTACCCAAAGGAGAGTTGGAACCATTGACCGTATTCGTAATCTAAACATTGGGTATGTATTCCAAGACTACAAATTGATTGATAATATGACTGTCTTTGATAATGTTGCAATTGCTCTTCGCATGATTGGAATCAAGAACAAAAAGGAAATTCAAAAACGTGTGAATTACGTGCTAGAAGCGGTTGGTATGATACGTTATCGTAACCGTTTGGCAACCATGCTATCTGGTGGAGAAAAGCAAAGAATTGCAATCGCAAGAGCACTTGTGAAAAATCCAAGCATTGTAATTGCAGATGAGCCAACTGGAAACTTAGATAGTAAGAACTCTTTGGAAATTATGAATATTATTAAAGC
>CANSOY010000047.1 GCA_947648765.1 uncultured Clostridium sp. | reverse complement strand
TTGCTTTCTTTAGCCACATTACCGTTGCATTCGATTTATTTCCTGCTGTATCATAGGCATAGGCTGTTATGGTATATTCTCCATCTTTCGTTAGGGTTAAGGTTCCTCCATTTTCAATGTCTAATTCTCGGATTAGTCCGCTTGGATAAAGTTCATCCTGTACTTCTTTTACTGTCGTTGTGAGAATATATTTTATTCTCTGGGTTTTATCTTGCGTTAGGATTTGCAACGTTACATCACTTCGATAAAAACTTGCTGCTACTTCTTCTCCTTCTAATACTCGAATCGTTGGGTCCTGGGCTGTCTCTCCTGTTACTCCTCCTGTTTGATTATTCTTATTCGGATCAACTGGTCTTCCGGTACTGGTATTTTCATTGGTACTACTTCCAGAGTTGGTTTGTCCTCCAGAATTGGTATGACCTCCACCAGTTCCATTTTCGCCTCCCTCAGAACTTCCTCCTGTATCGGTTCCTGGTATAATGCCTATTCCACTATACAAGCCGTTGTCTTTTAACTCATTTTGCAGTTGGGCTAGTTGCTGGTTATCATAGGCCGTTTCGTTGGTTACTAAGTTCTTTGTATTCTTGGCTTGCAAAATAATGCCATTTTCGCCAATGACTGCATTTAGCGTTATGCCGGCAAGGATTATCAGCACGACTATTGTTACTAGTCGTACCTTTATTCTTGCAAATATACGAAAGACAGGTCAAGGATTGTCGTTTCCTTGACCTGTTTCTTTATTTTTCTTATTTTATTCCAGTTGGGTTTGTAATTAGTACTTCTTGTGCAAATGCTTGGTCCCCTTCTGATTGGTTGCAATCTTGGTCATTTGGCTGTATGTTTCCTACGGTAAAGATAGAACTTCTCTGTGCTGAATTTTCGTGTACTCTTCCTTTTGGATTGGTGTAGCTTACTACTTCTACCGTATTAGCATAGTTGTAATCTTGGTCTCTTTTGGTTATAGCAACAGAACCTACCAAACGTAGTACAAATTCTTCTCCTGGATTTAATGTATCGTTTCTTAGATATTCTAAATAGATTTTATCTTTTGGCATTGGGTTTTGGAAATTATGGTCGTTGGAACCTTCTTCAATTTGAAACTCTGGTAGTAAGTTCCAGCCATAATCTTGGTTCTTTTTGTTTTCCGTTATCATGAGGTCGCCCGGTGTGTAATGTAGATTACCATAAGCGTGGTCTAAATAATCCATAATACGCATAGATGTAATTGGCAATTCTCCTGTGTTCTTTATGGTAATGAGATATTGTACTTTCAAAGTTGCTCCGTGCAAAATTTCATCATCTAGTTGCAAATACACTGGATTTAATTGCAAGTTTCGGTCTCTTCCTTTTACCATCTCTTTTTCGGTTCTACCATCTGCTAGAGTTAGTTTTAATGCCTCTATTTCATGACTTACTTTGAAATCTACTTGCTCTCTTCTCTTTAGCATTAAGTTTGCATACATTGTTGGTGGTGCTTCGCTTTCGTCTGGATCAATTCCATCATTGTCTATGTACCAATAGATATCAAACCAATCTGTTGTTGCTACCATTTGTGTTTTTTGAATTAGTTCATTCATATCTAATTGTCGCTGGCTAAGTCTTGTTTTATAGTTATTAACGCCACGGTATCCATCTCCGTCTTCGTCACTTTCAAAGAAATCGTTGATAACATTTCTTCTTGCTAAGTTTTCACTTGCATTATTTTGCCCACTATCTTGGTTTCGTGTTACTGCAACTGCACCTTCTGGCACCATACATTTTTCTCCATTGATGTCTTGTCCTTGCGTTGCTCCATTATGACCATAGGTAAAACGTACCATATATCTTCCCATTCCTGGGTAGGCAATTGCATAAGTTCCATCGTCTTTTACAACTTTTGCTTCGTTTGGATTTCCAATTAACACTTTGCCATAATATCCTTCCGATGAATTGTTGTTAATTTCACCGTATGCTCCTGCTGCGATTCTTTGTTCATATTCTTCTTGTGTTTGAATTTGCTGAAATAGTTCTACCTTAATTGGACTATTAGTTACTCGGCTACCATCGTCCCATAAAACAGAACCCCTTACTAATTTATCTCCTGTGTCGCCTGCTGGTACATCATTTTCGTTTCGATTTTCTTCATTGTGTGGCTCTCGTTTTAGGCCAATGCTAATGTATACCAATTTTCCATCTGCATCAAGAGGGAAACTAAGCGCAGATATGTTTGTACCACCGTTTTGGCGATAGTTTTGTCTTTCGCTTGCTGTTAAAGATGGATAAATATTGGTAAGCCAATTCCTTTTTTCTCGGTCCTCTTGTCCAAATGGATTTTCTGCCTCTTCTCTTGCTCGTCCTGCCAAATACTCTACAAGTGCTCGTTCAAATTCTCGTTCATTTTCAACCACTTTTATACGGCTTGATTGCGTTCCGTTAACGTCATTTTTGAAAGCTTCGTCTGGGAAATCCCCTGCAAAACATAGAATAATTCTGTATTCGTTATCGTCAATACTGTTTTGAATTTGTCTTAGTTTGTTTTTCAACGTATCTTTTGCTGGTGGCGTGGTAGCAGCATCAAAATACACGAAGAAGATTGTTTTTTGATTGACTAAATTAAGGCTTCCTACCTCGTTCATATCGACGCTAATGATATCGCCATCTTCTAGCGAGCGATTTTCTTTGTATAAGGTATTACTATCATATTGTAGAATAATTTCATTTTTGTTATTGATATTAAACTGATTTAATCTTGCTTGATAAATGCGTTCTCTTCCTTCACTTGTTTTTGGAAAATTCCAAACTACATTTACTTTATTAAGAAAACTATTGATATCATAATTAAGATTTTGTTTAACAATTTCCATAAATTTATATTCTAATCCATTATACGCAAATTTAACTGTATATTTATCTCTTGAGCCTAAATTTGCATCAAATTGGTAATAACCATTATCGTCGGTTCTAGTTCTTGCTTCTTCTCCTGTTGTTGTATTTTGCATAATGTTTCCATTGGTATCGCATAAATAGACATCAATATCTTTTAATAATGGCTCGTTATTATCTCGTACTCCATTTTCGTTTAGGTCTTCCCAGGCAATTCCAGAAACAACAACAAAATTACTTCTTGCATTTACTTTCACAAAAAAGAAGATACCTAAAAAAAGTATCAATAATCCTATCAATACAAGTGGCAAGCGTCTTTTTAGTTTTGGATGTTTACTTCTCTTAAACCTCTTCATCTTTTTCCCCTTAGCATTAGTATACCATTGAAAAAAGCATTTCGCATTTTTGTATGTGAAATTTCATATAACTGTAACATTTTTGTAACAAAGCAAAAGAGCCATGTTACCATAGCTCTTCATTTTCTATCTCAAATATTTTTTCTCTTATCGAATATACATCATTGCTCTTGTTCCAATTTCTGCTTTTTTATCTGTTGGACTATAGTCCATTCTAGTTCCTGCTTGTACAACTGTGCTTTCTTCTCTCGTAACATCTCGAACAATTCTTGCATCATTTGCAAATGCCTCCATCGCCCATTCTGCTGTTCCATTTGCAAGGTCCTCAATATGATTTACCTTTTGATTAGTTCTATCACAAGATTGTAACCATCTTAGTGCCATATCCCACTGACAACCATAAATTGTTCCTGAAATTCCATAGTTTCCAGTTGGAATTTTTTGATTTTTCATATACGCTTCATACCAATTCAAATTATTTCTGTTTTGTGCTCCTGCTTTTACCGATGGATATTCTTGGTCAATGTTTCCTGTTTCATATCTTGCGATATAAAAACCACCATGTGTTTTTACACTATTAATCATTGCATTGAACTCATTTCTAATTTGTCTTTCTAATTTGCTTGCACTATCTAGTTCTACAATTTTCAAATTTTCTGCTTTTGCGTCAACATCTCTTCCAGTTCCACCTGTTACAATTCCTGGCTCGAAATATTTATCATTGATACTAGTAATAACTTTCAAGTTACTTCCATTTTTCGTGATGTTATATAATTTTCCAGATTGTTCATTTGCATTGTACATTTCGTTAAAGTCTGCAACTGGTATCCATACAAATTGGTCGCCTTGTGCATTTTCAATGACAACTCCATCTTTGATAGCATACGCATCTTTAGTTACTTTGAATCCTTGTGGAATTGCGATTTTCTTTCCATCTTTATCTGCTACTGTAGTAATTCGGTCTGTTGTTGCTTTTCCGGAGTCAATGAGTGCTTGTAATTCAGACTCTGGCTCTAATGCTCCCTCGGTTAGGTTAATGTAGATACAGTTACGGAAGCCATATTGATTTCCTGTGCGGACTTCACTTTCTTCGATTGCTGTTCTACTTGCGATTGGTTGCTCAGAACCCAATGTTGCATAACTTCCACCTCTTACGACAATTTTGCCATCTACTTTTTCTTGGGTTACTTCGGATAAGTTTCCGGCAAATCCCCAAGTACAATTTAGCATTTTTGCATTAAACATAGTGCCTTTGTATTTTCCAATACTTGAACTATCTTTTAGAAGAAGTGATACTAAATCTTCTGGCGTATTACTATCTTGTTTTAGTATCCATAGCATTGCTGCATCCCACTCTGCTCCATAGGTTAAGTGGCTTGTTACACTTTCGGTTGAAAGCATTTCACATACTTTATTGATTTTATCCAAAGTACAGTCTTTCATAATATTATCATAGGTTGCTGCAGCTGCTACATAGTTAACTGGTGAAGTTTGGTTCCAGTAACTTTCTGGTACATAACGGAAATAGTTTCCGTAGTCTACGCCAAACCAACCGGTACCAGTATCGGACTCTTTCATTCCTCTAGGACGGTTATAGAACTTGCCATTGTTGTCATATCCAAGTTCTCCTATCGCAATGTAAAATCCGCCATATTCTTTTACACTCTTTACTAATTCATTTGGCAAACTTTCAGTTGCACTTTCACTCGTTTTCGTGTTTAATCCTGCTCTGGTATAAACTTCATTTAATGCTCGTTTTGCGTCTTCTAAAGACTCAATGGTGCTTCCATTTTTATTCACTGGTACCCATACATAGCATAATCTGTGGAAGTTTTCACTTTCTTTACTTGAAATTTGACGAATTACAAATCCTGTGTTTTCATTTATTCCATAGTAAGTTGCTATTTCAAATCCTTTCGGTACTGGCACTCCGTTAACAATCGTTGCTACGGTGCTTTTCCACTTGTCTGGTACTTCTGTTTCTTCTTTTTTGGTATCTCCTGGTTTTACGGTAATTACTTCTCCTGTGTAGGCTGGAATACTGACTGGCTCCTCTGGTTCTGTTGTTGCTGGTGGTGTCGTATTCGTTGGTGGAGTTGTATTGGTAGGTTTGGTGGTATTTGTTGGTTGTGATGGTGGAGTTTGCGTTGGTGGTGTCGTATTCGTTGGTTGGCTCGGTGTTGGAGTTTCTGGCTCTCCTACCTCTGGTTTTGCTGTTCCTAAGCAATTTGCTAATACAAAACCTTCTTTTTCTCCAACTTTTACATATGCCCATGTATTTCCATCAATCGTTGCTTTTTTGGTTGCTGTAACTTCTGTTCCAACTTCCAGTTCTGCAGTATACGCTATTTGTTGTATACTTGTGTAAAGTTTCGTTTTCGAAACAACATATCTAGTTTGATTTCCTGTTATATCTGACCAAACTTTTTTCTCTCCAACTTCCCATGAAGGAATATATCCAAATTTATTTCCCACTTTAGCATAATACCAAAGGTTATTTGTAATCACAGTTCCTTTATAAATAACAACTCTTGCTCCATCTTGTACATTTGTAACTTCTTTCCCTGCTATTTTTTGCGGTTCTGAATATAGTTTTGTTGCAGTTGTTGCATATTTTGTTATCCCGCCAAAGAAATATTCTGTTACACCTGTTGGCTTTAGTTGTACGATTGACAACTCATCTGCATAAACAAAATATTCTTCTCCTGTATAATAGCGAACACGGAAATACATCTTAAATGTTGGCATTCTTAGCACTTCCAAAATCAACACTGGTGCACCTTGTTCTAATTTTGTCATAGCATATGGCGACCCCATTGGTGGTCTTACTAATGGTGGTAGATTTGCTGTTGGATATCCCATTGTATCTAGTCCTGCATATACCGTTTTTCCTATCAGTTGTTGTCCTATTGCGTCATAATTAGATGCTTCGTTTATATTTCTTAAATCTTCTTCCGTTACTGGATTTGAAATAAGTGCTGTAGATATTTTTGTTTTGTTTGAGTCTTCGTTTGCTTGGTTAAAGTCTATTATCATGCTAAGTTCTTCTTTGCTCATGACCGAACCATTTACTGCTTTTTCATTTGCATTTGCTTGTGCTGCTTGTGTTCCTGCCTGGTCATACTCATTTTGGTCCATTAAACCAATTGAATAATGTCTTGTTCCATTTACTGCTTTTAATCCATCTTCTTCTGGTGGTTCTGGAGTTAGATAATCAATCCCTGCATAAAATCCGCCATATTTTTGGATTTCTGCTAGTTTATCTGGGTTGATATAAGCATTTTCTTTCCCCTTAAAATATTCATTGATGAGCGTTTGTTTGTTTTCCTCATTTGCTGTATTTTTTGAATAAGGAATCCATACATACATCTTTCCAGTTTCCGCATTTTGCACAACAAGTCCAGTTTTCTTATCTCCAGATATATATTTGAAACCGGTTGGTACTGGTACTCCATCTTTTATTTCTGCCACAATACTAGCATCCCATCCATTTTCGTGAAAATTACTTGTACTTGCAACTTGTTCTGTTATTCCTCCGTTATTACCAATTTGTTCTTGTTTTGACTTTTTCATTAACATCATTATGGTAATGATAATCGCCGTAACAAGTACTACTGTAATGATTAGGGTTAAAATAACAGTACTTGTTTTCTTTGTATTTCTTGTCTTCATCTTTTGCCTCCTCCTTCATATTTTCCGATAGTTATAGTATATATTTTCCAATGTTCAAAAGCAATTTGTTCACAAAAGTATCATATATTTGTAATTGTTTTGTAATAAAGCAATCCTATTTCGACTAAATTTGTGAAACACTGGCATATTTCTACTTCGTATTATATAATATCGTTAATCTTAGGAAAGGAGATTTTTGATGGAAGAAACATTTCAATTTTTGAAAATCAACACACAAGTCAATTACTTAACAACGATTAACGGAGATAAGCCTAGTTGTAGACCATTTGGCGACCCCGTTTTATTTGAAAACAAAATTTATATCTTAACCAATAAACAAAAGAAGGTATCGAAACAAATTGCAGAAAATAACCATGTTTGCATTGTTGCTTATGATGGTGAAGATTGGATCCGTATTAACTGTGCGTTAATCGACGATAGCACCAATGTAGCAGCCAAGCAAGCCATTATTGACGAATTTCCTTGGGCTCCTGCGGCTGGTTATACGTTAGACAATCCAGATTTCCAAATTTTCTACCTAGCCAATGCAGACGCTACCATTTATGACGAAGATGGCGAGGTTCTTTCCACCCATCATTTTTAGAGCATTTTGAGCCCTATTCTCAATAGGGCTTATTTAATTTTGTATAATCTGGCATCGGAGCATCTTTCTCCAATTTATGCTATTGCGGAAATCAACTCGGCGAATATGCTATTTCTTATTTTGCTGAGATAGCATCCTTTCTACTCAAAAAAAGAGTTCATTTTTATTTTACCTAAAAACAAACTCTTTTGAAATTCCTCTGGTTATGTATTGTCTTTCCTTCTCCATTTGCGAAAAAATGCGATTACTTTTTCATACCATTTTTCTGTTTTTACTTCTACTAAGGCAAGTTCTTCTTTCTTATCTTGTTTGGCAAAGATAACCGTATTGGGGTAGTTTTCTCGCTTTTCTTCCTCTGCTTTTTGTCGATCTTGATTTTGCTTGGTTCGTATTTTCTCTCGTTGCTTTTCGGTTGCCCAATAATCTCGAAACAAAAGAGCAATCATCCCTTTGGCTAATTTGGACACCTCTTGCTCTGTCAAAGTTTTTTCTGGATTGTATGAAAATATGTACTCGTGGTTGGCATTGGTTTCAAACAATTCAATTTTTTCCTTTGGTATTTTTTGATAATCTTCCTTTGGAATATATTTTAGTATTTCTAATACTTCTTGATAAGCATTTGCATACGGAACATCCATCCTATAAATTCTCCTATTCATTCTCTTTGGTAGGTTCTAATTCTCTTTCTTGCCTAGCCTGTTCTTGCTGAATTTCGTCTAATAGAGCGGTATCTTTTAATTCTGCTAGGGTTTCTTTTCCTAATTTTTGTGTCGATACTGTCTTTTTTCTTGCAAAATCCGAATAAAGACCAGCATATCTTGTTTGTACCACTGCTCTTGGCACGTTATTTTGATACGTATTCTCATTCGTTCTTTCTACATTATGGTCCAGGGTATCACTCACAGACCAGTATGTAACCCCTTCTAGTTCAATTCCAGTTTCACGAATTGCTTGTGCGATTTCTTGCATTTTTTGCTCTTTATATTGATAGATAAATTCCGGGGTATATTTCTGGCTAATCTGTCCTTGCTCGTCAAACAGATGGCTTTCTGGAAGGCACATATCAAATTCGGTTATTTGCGTTCCAATGCCAAGTTCTTGTAGTCCTTTTAGGTCGTAAAAACATTGGCGAACCGCTTCTGCCTCTTGTTGCATGGTGATGTGCATTTGGGTACCAATCGTATCGATTAGTCCTGGGGCAAGTGCATGAATTTGTTTTAGTTGTTCCAAAACAACTTGTCTTCTTTCTGGATTTTCTAAAAATGGCTCATTATATACATAGGTAACACCTTCTGGCTTTTTCTCTTGTGCAATCGAAAAAACGCCAAGCAATTCTTCGATGGAAATGCCATGTAATGCTTGCCATTGATTTTGATACGGTGGATCAAACGATACAATTTCATTCCATAAATCCACCGAAGAAATGAGCCCTTTCCCACCAATTTTATGTTCTTGATTATATTGCGAGATAAATTCCATAGATTGGCTTACATATTCCGAAAGTTCTGCTAAGATTTCTTCCTTTGACTTTCCTATCAAATGCTCCTCCATCGTTTGCTTATCTAATAACGTATGGTATCTTGCCTGCATTCCATTATGGTAACAAAAATCTAAGCCTCTTTTTATCTGGTAGAAATCATATGCTGGATACAGTTTTGGCACAACATCATAGTATCTTCCTCCTCCAAGCAAGATGGTGTTATGGTTTGGTAACTGCTCGTTAATGGCTAACAATTCTTCATAAGTTACCTGCTTCATTTGATCTCTTTCTCTTGCAATAAATCGATGGGCTCTTTGTGCCAACTGTACAAATTGTTCTGGATGTTCTGCTTGTAATTTCTGTTGAACACCAATATAACCTTCTTCTAAAAAAGTAGTGATATATGCTTCCATTTCGTCTGTTGCTATTCCACAATGTACTAAGGTAGCTTGCACTGTGCTTTTCTTATCTTGCATCCCTTGTTCCATGGAAACAAGTGTATTTTGGTATTGCTTGACAAATCTTCTTTTCAATGCTTCTAAGTTACTTGCATTCCAATCCGTTTCATCTTGCTCGGAAAGCCCTAGTTGCTCACAACTGGCTACAAATTTTTTAAGTTCTTCCACGCTTTTACATTGGATGATACTTAATAGGTCAATGGTTTCACTATTTAGATAAATTCCTTGAATAGGAGCCTTTAGCTCCAGTGAAAATTCTCTCATTTTTTCCTTCTTTCGCAAAAATTATATCAATAACTTTTTGGTTTGGCAATGATTTAATTTTCCATTTTGGATTGCACTCCAAATTTTCTTGTGCTAATAATAGAGGTGGGGGAATTTAATAGATTAAGAGGTGTATTTTTCATATGCGAAAAAAAATATTAGGTTTCTTTCTCATTTTCTTGATTGGAATTTTATTCGTCTGTATTTGGTTTGGAACAATGTATCTTCCCCATAACGCTTATCTTCTTTCTGCTCTTCCAGACCTGACAATGACTTCAAAAATCACCCTACCAACTGCTGAGATATTTGCTTATCGCAAAATTCCTTCTTCTGTTTTGGAAAAAATGATGGGAAATTCCATTCCAGATAAAGGCACTGTAGATATTTCAAAACTTTCCTATTTGACCATAACCTATTGGGGATTTGATGAGAAAGCACACATTGGCGAAATGATTGTGCATACGGGATTAGCACAAGAAGTTTTAGATATTTTTGCAGAAGTCTATGACCAACAATATCCCATTGAAAAAATGAAGTTAATTGACGAATACGGAGCAAATGACGAGTTGTCAATGGCAGATAACAACACTTCTGCATTTTGCTATCGTGCAGTTGCCAATACCAACAAACTCTCTAAACATTCGACTGGAAGGGCAATCGATATTAACCCATTGTATAATCCTTATGTTGTCAAAAACGCTGTTTTACCAGTTAATAGCGAATCCTATCTTGACCGAGAACTTTCGCAAAAAGGTATGATACACCAAGGCGATGCTTTGTATAATGCCTTTATAAAACGAGGTTGGACTTGGGGTGGAAATTGGGCAACGCAAAAGGATTACCAACATTTTGATAAAAGATAAGAATTAAGAAACCGCATACCCGAAGGTATGCGGTTTTTTCTTTGTGGTTGGCATGGTCTGACTCATTTCCGATACTTAGTTGCGCACATGCCGATGCACTGAGGGACGCCGTGCTTTTCGATATAGTCGACATCTCCCATCCGTTTCACGCAAACATACATCGTGTCTTCCCAGCCAACGCGGTCGTCGTTCATCTTCAGTTCGCTCTGGACAACAATGTCCTGGGCGGTGAACAGAGTCCCGGAGCCGTAGCCCTCGTGCCAGACCTTCACGATGTAGGCTTTCATTTCAGCCTCGTCGTTGAATTCTCTGGCTTGCTGCATGGCTTCCGCAATGTCCATCCCTGCCCTGTGCGGTCTAAAGATAACCATGACCAGACCTCCTTGAATTTTTCCAGAGGTATCTTTTACACAGCCCTCCAGAAAAAATGATAAATTTCTTCTGTACTTTGCTATGTAAAGTACAATAGATGCTTGTATTATATCAGAAACCGCTCAAAAAAGCAACTTGTATGGTTTATTTTACATAAAAAACAGCAGATCCAAATGATTTACTGTTACTTGTCTTTTTTTCATACTTTGTTACAAAGTTTGTGTCTATGCCCATATCATCATTATGAGTAAAACAATTCCCATAACAATGAATGAATATCCCATAATTCTACTCATTTTTATATATTTTTTTTCATTACTGGGAGCCGGATGAAATATCCCCTTAGCTGTATCATAATTCATTTTAGGAAGATAATTTCCTATTATGATAAACGCTATTCCTAAAATGAAGCATATACTTTTTCCAACATAAACCGTACTCCTGAGAGACACTTGTATCATGATTATATAAATCAATACGGAGATAATTGGAATAAACCATTCCATTATTTTTTCAATTCTAGGCTTTTCTTTGTTTTTTAATTTATTTCCTGTACTAAGCATACATATTGTTTGAACAATAGTCATTATTAGTGGTATTCCAAATAGAGCAAAATTCTTATGTGCATAATTATCTGGTATATCCTTTGTTGTAAAATGAATTGGCATTTGTTCTGGTAATTGATTATATAACACCATACCTAATAGCATTGGTAATAGACATATAATTATAGTTAAAACTAATGTTTTTCTACTTTTCTTTTCCATTTTTATTTCCTCCCAACTTATAAATCCATACTAAAACATCTTCAAATACAGAACTAT
>CANSOY010000046.1 GCA_947648765.1 uncultured Clostridium sp. | reverse complement strand
AAAAAAGGTTTCAAAACAAATCTTTTTGAAACCTTTTGAAAAATTAGTGATTGCTTCTATGAATATCTGCTTTTGCACTATTATAAAACCAAATCAAAGAACCAATTCCAATCGCTGTTAAAATAACAATCATCCAAGTCCACATGGTTGCATTCATGCCGAAAACAGTTGGCTCAGCAGCTGCTCTAGTAGAAGTCTGTGTTGCGGTATAACCATCATTACGGTTATTATCGGTTGCTGAACGTGCTTCGCTTTCTACTTTGTGTGTACTGCCTTCTACCATATTTCTAGCACCTTGTGCTGTATCTTGAACGGCATTACCGATTGCTCGACCAGTACCAGTAATTGCTTCTGCACCACTTCTTACAACATTACTTGTTCCTTCTGCTGCACGACCAAGTGGATTATCTCCTTCTTGCATATCTTCAGCAGCAAAGGAAGGATGTATAAAAACAGTGAAAAAAGCAAAAACTAAACTTAAAACGAATAAAATTCGGATTTTTTTCATATGCTTCCTCCTTGCTTAATTGTGTATAACCGTAGTATGTGTCAAAATTCAAAAATTTATGCAAAAAAACAAAGAAAACGCCCGACCCTGCAATTGCAAAGTCGAGCATTCTCTTAATCTCAGTAATACTGAGTGTACCGGTGGATTATTTCTTGACCGAACGGCGGTTCATCTGCAGCATAAAGCCAGCAGTTGCCTGGGCGATACGGGGTTCCAGCGTGAAATAGCAAGACTGCAGGTAACGATAGTAACTGCCTACAGTATCCTCGATTTCGTCCATAAAGCTGTGCCGACGCCAGTTCCAGAGCTGTCCTTTCAGCCCGATGTGGTCGCCAACGAGTTGACGAACGCACTGACGGGGAAGATAGACATCGGGATTGGCACTGATGTGCCAGTCGATCTGGGAGTCCCTGTAGAGCAGATACGGAACATCTTTATACTGAGAAATCTGGTCAATGCTGACCGGCTTCAGCTGGAACTTGTCCATAATGTCCGCATCCATCACAGAGGCATAGGGCATGACGTGCAGATGTGCGTGTACGATGGATTTCTCGTGCTTGCAAGCACCTTCCTTGCCTGAGCCATGCTCGAACACCAGAAAGTCCTGCGTGTGGTAGATTTTTCCAAAGATCTCCTGCAAATCCTGGAGGACCTGCAGTCCCTCGACCAGCTGCTCATGGGGCAGCGCGGCAAAGGAAAGGTGATGCTCTTTCGGGACAATCATGACATAGCCTCTCACGAGAGCGCCCTTGGCAGGGACGACGTAGAAATACTCGCTCTCATAAAGAACAATGTTCATGAGGGAGGGATCAGTGCGAAACTGATCGTTTTCCTCCAAGTGGATACGTGCCTGTTTGTCTGCCTGATAGATGTTGCACAGAAGGCAGTTCTGTTTGCTGTCGCGGTGGGCAACCAAGCCATTTTCTTCCTGCGGGATAAAGTCCCCGAGGTCCAAGTCATACTTGTCGGCGATGGCCTTAATCTGGCATTCCAGAGTAGGGTGGCCGGGGCCGATGAGAACGATGTTCTCAAAGTAGTCCTGAACCTTTGTCGGGCAACTACCCTCAAAGGCATTGATGACAATGATGCCCTCATTCAGGTTCTCCATCACCCGGTAGGGAGAGGAGAAAGCGACGGTCTTGTTGTTACGGTGGACTTCGCTAATGCGCTCCTTGGAACAACCACCTTCAAAGATGGCTGTAACGCCTTCGTACTGGTTGAGAGTACTCAGGAGTTTGTAGCACAGTTCGGGATCCATGCAGCGCAACGCGATTGTCGACTGGGTTTTCCGCATGGAAATAACCCTCCTTCCTAAAAAATGGTACAATTTTAGTATACCATATTTTGCGAAAAATGGCAACGTTTTCAAGGAAATCCGAATGAGAAACTTGACATAATTTAGGAAAATTCGGTATAATAAGGCAAAAGGATTTGAAGAAAAGGAAAGGGGATTTTTATGAGCCAAGAAAAAATAAAATTTCCAGATTATAACCATAGTATTTTGAATTTAATTACCTCTATTCTAAACCATTATGAGGTAGAAAATGGACATACAAGCCTTAGCACGTTAGATACATACCTTGAAAAGGATTACCAAAATGTGGTACTTCTCATATTAGATGGAATGGGAGAAAATGTTTTGCAAAAGTTACTACCAAATGGCTTTTTGGAGCAAAACAAAAAAGATACCATTACTTCCATTTTTCCACCAACCACAGCGGCTGCTTTATCCGTATATTTTTCAGGAAAAGCACCAATCGAAAATGGTTGGATTGCTTTTACCCAATATTTCAAGGAATTTGGGCGTAACCTAGATATGCTTTCTGGACGCGACTCCTACACGGGAGAAACTGTAAAAGGGAAAAATACAGCCATGCAAGACATCGTTTGTTATCTTCCTGTGTACCAACAAATTGAGAAACAACAACCACAAGTAAAAGCCTATGAGATAAAACCTGCTCATTGCGATGCTAGGGCAGATGTCATGCTAGAAGCAGACGATATGGAACAAATTTGCAAAAGTATTGTAACACTTTGTAAATCTAATGAGAAAAAATATGTTTTTGCCTATTTAGATGACCCAGACCGAACCTTACACCGCAAAGGAACTTATTCAGATGAGGCAAAGGAGTTTTTAGAAGATGCGCAACTAAAAATTGAAGCAATGTGCAAGCAATTAGAAGGAACGAATACCTTACTAATTATTTGTGCAGATCATGGTCATACACCAATAGAAACTAGGCTTTCCACGTTAGAACTAAAAGAATTCCAAGATTACTATATCTTACCGCCATCGCTAGAGCCACGCTTCCTAACATTCTGGATTAAAAAAGGAAAAGAAGAGGAGTTTCGACAAAAATTTGAAAACCGTTTTGCCAATGAATTTTTAGTCTATTCCAAACAAGAATTTTTGAACATGCACTTACTAGGAGAGGGAGAACAACATCCAAAAATAGACGATTTTATTGGAGATTTTGTAGCGATTGCTACCGATAGCACCATGATAAAAATAGAAACCGAAATATCCAAAGAAAAGTATGTGAAACTATCCAACCATTGTGGTATTACCAAAGACGAGATGGAAGTACCACTCATTATCATTGAGAGAAAATAAACAAGGAGAATGCTTATGGCAGGCTATGTAATCCATTTAGCAGTAGCAGAAACTTATCGAAGAAAATATCCAGAAGATATTCAAGATTATAATCAATTTATCGAAGGCGTTATTTTTCCAGATAGCGTTTCGGATAAATCCTTGACACATTATGGAGAAAAAAGTAGTAAAGTACACTTGAATTACTTTTTGGCAGAAAGAGAATTAGAAGAGGATTTTGACAAGGGATATTTTTTGCATCTTGTTACAGACTATATTTTCTATAATAAGTTCCTAGAATATTTTTCAAGGGATATTTATCAGGATTATGATATGCTAAACCAAGAACTGCAAGAAAGATTTCATGTTAAAATTCCAGATACGATAAAAGATAAAGTTCTCTATCAAGACGGAACACCCAAAATCTTAAAATTAAATGAGGTTGTGGAATTTATTGAAGATGTTTCGAGTTATCGATTACGAGATATCGAAGAAAGGATTGCCAAGCAGGATACATATTGGCTAGAACTAAGACCATTACATAGGTTGGAAAGCGAAGATATAAGCAGATGAACGAAAAAGTTCATCTGCTTTTTTCTATTTCAAACGAATTAAAACAGCAATACCAAGTAGAATTAAAATAACACCAACGGTAATGAGTAAAATATTCAAAATAGTAGCAAGTCCTAGATTGGACTCTGGAAGCATATTACTAACAGTTGTTGACGAACTCGATACTGGAAGATTGGACGAACCAGTCTGTGTTGTGGTATTGGTAGAACCAGCTGTTTCATTTCCTGTCGTATCATTTGTTACGGTATTGGCTGAGTTGATATGGTTCATATTGATATCGGCTGCAAAACTAATGGAAGCGAAAGATAATAGGAATACAGTCATGATTAGTATGCATCCGAAAAATTGCAAACTCCTTTTTTTCATTTTCATAAATTAACCCTCCTTTATGAGTATCCTCTTTTGTTTTCCAAAAAATCATATTACAAAAATAGAAAAGTGTCAATACAAGATTGATATAATCCAATGAATTTGATACAATAGAAAACGAAAGAAATGAAAAAAGGAGAAAATATGGAACCACAAAAAAGAGAAGTTATTTGGAGAGAATTTTGTAAAATGTTTTGGATTTTTATCCTAGGTTGTTTTCTAGGATTTGTCTATGAAACGATTTTGGTTTTATTCCAAAAGGGACATTTTGAATTAAGACAAGGTCTAATTTATGGACCACTTATTCCGGTTTATGGAATTGGAGGCGTTGTCTATTATATCTTTTTCCGTGCAGCAAAACCAAAAGGAAAATGGGAAGTGTTTTTCTTCTCCATGCTATTAGGAGGTATTACTGAATATATTTCTTCTTGGGTACAAGAGGCTGCTTTTGGTACGATTTCTTGGGATTATTCTTACCTAAGACTGAATTTCAATGGAAGAACAAGCGTACTGCATTGTATCTACTGGGGCATTGCAGGTGTCCTATATATCACTTGGATTGAGCCATGGATTGAAAAGCTTGGTAAGATTACCGCCAAAAAATGGGTAAAGATTGCGACCTGCATTTGTACAGTTCTTCTTGCTGTTGATGTGATTATCTCTTGTATGGCAGCAGCTAGACAAAATGAAAGAGTACATCAAATCCCAGCAGAAGGAGTTGTAGACGAGTTTTTTGACCGATATTATCCAGATGAATTTATGGATAGCATTTATACCAATAAAAAACATAAATAGGGAGAAGAAATGGAAGAACTATTGGAGAGAACAAAAAATCTAATAAGAGAGCATTGTGAAAACGAAACTACTGGACATGATTTCTGGCATATTTGGCGTGTTTGCCAAAATGCAAACAAAATTTACGAAAAAGAGAAAGGAAATCCTTTTATCATTCAAATGATCTGCCTACTTCACGATATCTATGACCATAAATTCTATACGGGAAATCCAAGAGAAAAACTAGCAGAAACTTTAGCAAAACTAGATACCGAGCAGATATTAACCGCTTCTGATAAAGAAAACATTATCGAAAGTTGTGTTAATCTAGGCTATGCAAGCAATGTGGTAGAAAAGAAGGAATTATCTCAAGAGGGGAAAATAGCACAAGATGCAGACCGTTTAGATGCTGTGGGAGCCATTGCGATTGCTCGAACCTTTGTCTATACAGGAAAACAAGAAAGACCAATGTACTTGCCAGGGGAAGAGCAAGCGGTTAGTGCAGAAGAATATCAAAAAAGTGGGTCCAAAACATCGATTGGACATTTTTATGATAAAGTTCTAAAAGTAAAAGATAAAATGAATACCCAAACAGCAAAAGAACTAGCAAAAGAAAGACATCAATTTGTCGAAGCGTATCTAGACGAATTCTTAGCAGAATGGAATGGAAGAAAATAACGCATAAAGCGTAAAAGCGAAAATATAATCTAAGTAGAAAAACGAAAAGGAGAAAAACAAAAATGGTTTTTTGGAATATTCTTCGGAATTCTACTTGGATTTCTTTTTTTAATCAAGGGAGCAGATTTTTTGGTAGATGGTGCTAGCAACCTAGCCAAGAAACTTCATATTTCAGAATTAGTCATTGGACTTACCATTGTGGCGATTGGTACTTCTATGCCAGAACTAATGGTGAGTGTAACTTCTTCCATTACGGGATATTCAGATATTGCCATTGGAAATGTGATTGGAAGCAACATCACAAACCTTCTTCTTATCCTAGGACTTTCAGCAGTCTTACAGCCTCTCATTTTTCAAAAGCAAACGAAACAGGTAGAAAATCCATTTATGCTAGCCTGTACGTTTCTTTTATGGTTTTTGGCGAATAATGGCGGTTATCAAATTACAAGAATAGAGGGTTTCATACTATTGAGCCTTTGCGCAGGGTTTATTGGTTATCAAATCCTGCTTGCGAAAAAAGAGAACCACGAAAATCAGGTTATTCCTTTATGGGAAGAAGAAAAGAAAATATCTACGGTACAATCGCTTCTTTGGATTTTGCTTGGCATTGTTGCCTTAAAAATAGGGGCAGATTGGGTGGTAGAAGGAACCGAAGCGATTGCCCGCTTCTTTGGTATTAGCGAACGTTTAATTAGTCTTACCATTGTTGCTTTTAGCACCAGTTTGCCAGAATTGGTTACCTCTATTTCAGCTGCACGCAAAGGCAATTCAGACATTGCCATCGGCAATATTATCGGTTCGCAGATTTTTAATATCCTTCTTATCCTAGGAGCGGCGGCAACCATAAGACCATTGGATTATGCAGTAAAATACAATGATGATTTAACCTATTTGCTTTTCACGACAGCTATTTTTGTAGCATTGCCATATATCGGGAAAAAAGACCAAATGGGGAAGATAAGCGGATTTCTTTTTCTTGGTTTATATGCCATTTATCTCTTTTTTACGGTTTGTATCTAGTAATTTCGGAAAAGTTGTAGTATGATGGCAAAAAGGAGAACTGCCATGAAACAATCTACGTATTTTGTGTATATGCTACGTTGCAAAGACCAATCCATTTATACAGGAATTGCCATCGATTTAACCAAAAGAATGGAGGAACATTTTGGAAAATTGCCTTCCTGTGCGAAATATACCATGCGTCATGATGCTGAAAAATTAGAATGTGCATGGCAGACAGAAAATCGTTCCCTTGCTTCTAAACTAGAATGGAGAATAAAGCATCTTGCAAAGAAAGACAAGGAAATCCTTATCCAAAAAAGAAGTGCATTCAAACAGCAATTTGAAACATATTTTGAAGGGAAGGATTTTCGACGCTTGACTAAGCAAGAATTAAAAAAATATTGGCAAGATGCTTGTACTTTTTCAAAAAAGGCGGTACAATAGAAAAGCAGAAAATGGAGATGTACCGAAGTGGTTATAACGGGTCTGACTCGAAATCAGTTGTATCTTGTAAAGGGTACCGTGGGTTCGAATCCCACCGTCTCCGCCAAAGTGAGCCTAGAGAATATCTAGGTTCTTTTCTTGCTTTTTGGAATAAAATCAGATATACTGACAGCAAAGAAAGGAAGAAGAAAAATGCCATATACAATCCGAGAAATCGAAGAAAAAGACAATCCACAGATTGAACAAGTTATTCGTAGTTGCCTCATAGAATTTGGTGGCAATCGAGAAGGACTAGCCTGGGCTGACCCAATTTTATCGACTTTATTCAAAGCCTATGAGGCAGAAGAAGAGTGCTATTGGGTAATCGAACGAGAAGATAGAAAGATTGTGGGAGGAGCAGGAATTGGGAATGTCTACTCATTACCCGGTGTATGCGAATTACAGAAAATGTACTGTCTTCCAGAAATTCGTGGAACAGGTCTTAGCCATCAGTTGATGGAACAGGCATTATCTTTTGCCAAGCAGTATTACACTTGTTGCTATATCGAAACACTAAGCGATATGGTAGCAGCTAATAAATTTTATCAAAAATATGGATTTCAAGCATTAACAGAGCCGCTTCTAAAAACAGAGCATTATGCCTGTGATGTTTGGTATCAGAAAAAATTAGGAGGGAACCAATGAAAAAAATTCCAAGAAATGAAGCAGAACCAGGACAAAACAGTCCAGTTTGCAAAACCATCGAATATTCTTTTGGAGATACGGAGTTAGACTTAGGAATTGCCACCATAACAGGGAGATTTCCAGACCACGGTTATGCTATGAATGAAGTTTGCCGAGAACTTGTTTATGTATTAGAAGGAGAAGGCTGTCTTTACCAAGGAAACAAAAAAGTTCCTTTTGCAAAAGGAGATGCTATCCTCATTCTTCCACAAGAAAAATACTATTATGAAAGCAATCATTGTGTAATTGCCATGACTTGTCATCCAGCCTGGAGCAAAGACCAACATAAAATGATAGAAGAATAGGAGAGAGTAGGAATGAGAGAAATCAATCCAAAATTAAAACAATACATTGAAGCGAATATTTTTCCAGAGTATGAGAAAAACGAAAAAGGACATGGGATAGGACATATCCAAGATGTGATACAAAGAAGTTTCCGCCTGATTTCACAAAATCATCTAACCGTAGACCCGAATATTGTCTATACTGTTTGCGCTTACCATGATATCGGGCACCATATTGACGCCAAACAGCACGAAAAAATATCCGCAGAAATGATGGCAAAGGATAAACATCTGCCAGAATTTTTTACCGAAGAAGAACGAAAAATAATCCAAGAAGCCATCGAAGATCATCGTGCTTCTAGTAATCACGAGCCACGTAGCATTTATGGAAAATTGGTTTCTTCTGCTGACCGCAACAATACCGTTGAATTGTGTTTAGAAAGAAGTTACCGCTACGGGAAAAAGCATTTACCAGGAGCAACAGAACAAGAACTATATGAAAGAGCATATGATGCTTTATTGGCTAAATTTGGAGAAGGTGGATATGCCAAATTCTACTTCCATGACGAAGATTATGAGAAATTTTTAACAGATATTCGTCAATTACTGCAAAACAAAGAAAACTTTTGTAAAGTGCAAGCAGAATATATTGAAAAATTAAAGCAAGCAGAAAATGCCAACTGCTAAGAGATAATTTACATAACTATTGAAGAAACGCTGTCCTTATGATATAATAGCACCAGCGTTTTTTCTTATGTATCTCGAATTCTAATAGAAAGGAGATGTCCATTCTTGGCAAAACCAACACGAGATTACATCAATCAGAAATGGAGGAAATTATGAAACACGCAAAACGGAAATCTTTTATCCTGGTAATTCTTAGCGTTGTCCTTTGCTCCTGGCTTACGAGCACGGAAGCACTGGCCACCAGTGGGAGTTACAACGCCAGCGTAACAGACGCCACGGCGGACTTCTACATCAACGATTTTGCGAGCCTGTTCACAGAGGAGCAAAAAGCTGCCATGATGGAGAAGGCAATTAACCTGAGCGACAACTCCGGCGGAATTCAAGTGGTTATCACAACCGTAACATCGTTGGATGATTGCGTAACGGACGGCAGCAAAGGACATACGGCAGCGGAAGTCGCGTATGCGATGTACGCACAGTACGGCATCGGAAAAGACGACATGGGCATCTTGGTCCTGTTCTCGGTCGGAGATCGAGAAATCTGGGTCGAAACTGGTCGGCAAATGCAGTTCTATATCACAGACAAAAAATCAGGCGAGTTACAAGATGACTATGGCATACCTTACTTCCAGCAAGGCCAATTTGCAGAAGGGTTAATCTCTCTGCAGGATGGCATTATCGCGGAAATCCAGAGGGTTGTTCCGGAAGATTGGAATAGCCCGCAAGAACCGTCCACGGTGCCAGACAAAACCGTACCAGAAATGGTACAAGAGTCCATGGAAAAACGAAACGCTTCGGAGGGAAACTATGGCATTGTTGGTGCTTTTCTGGCCTTAGTGATAGGCTTGATTGCCGCTGTAAAGAGTGCATTCTCGAAAGAGAAGAAATCTCAGAAGCAAATTAGAGCCATCGAGGAAAAGCACCAGAAAGAGATGGAAGCATTGCAAGAAGCGTGCATGAAGGAACAGGCAGAACAGCAAAAGACATGGTCTGGAATTCGGCAAAGATTAGAGCGCGATGTCCGGAAATGGAAGGACAAGGTGGCAGAAGCAGAGAATGCTGCCCAGAAAACCCAGATGGGACTGCAAAGAACCATCAACGAGTTGAAGGCAGACAAAAACGATTTGACACAACGACTTGCCATTTTGCAAGACAAGTTCGACAGAGCGAAACGTCTTCACCCGGAAATCGACTTTGAGGCGGAAATCCATCAAATGATTGAAAGAGAGTTTGAGGACGAGGCCGCAAGAACAGACAATGTTTTGGCCAATACGCTTGCCCTTCCGGCAGACAAGGAGAACGAAAGTGCTTTCTTGGAAGCCATCGACTATTACCAGAACATCCATCCCGAAATCCAGAAGTACATGAAAACGGACTTCGAGCGTCTGCAACAGTTGTATGACGAGTCCAAAAAACTCCGCGAGGACTTTGAACGGGCCGAGCAGGAAAAACGGGATCGTGCGGCAGCACAAAGGGTCTATGACGACCTGCTTCGTGTCAGTCAGCAAGTAACGGTTGGCAGCCACGAGAACCGCCAGATTTTGGAGGATGCCTGTCGGAAATATGACAGGTTGAATTCTGCTGAACAGGGATATTTTCCGGATCCCAGTTTAATTCAGAAATTGCGCAAACTTTTGAAGGTTGCGGAAGTAGATGAACAGAACTGGAAGGCAGGCCAAGAGGCGGAGGCTTCGGTACAAGGTGTCGTAAATGGTGTCGGCTATCAAGCGGACGAAGACGACTTAGACCGACTGACGCAGGCAATGCGGACCTATACAAGGTTAAGCACGGCAGAAAGAGTGTATTTCAGTGTGCAACTGCACGATAAACTGCAATACCTCATTGGGCAAGCCCAAGACGACAAGGAAGAACAAGAGCGACGCCGTAGAAGGCAGAGGGAAGAGGCTGCTCGTAGAGCGGCAAGCAGTATGAGTAGTACAAGAAGTACCTCTTCGTCTTCTTTCCACACCTCAAGCAGTAGTTCTACCAGTCGAAGAAGTTCTGGTGGTAGTAGCCATCATGGCGGCTTTGGCGGAAGACCAAGCGGTGGAGGTGCCGGCAGAAGATTTTGACACAACAAAGTGAGGTATCTAGTATGAAACGGAAGCGAAAACGAGCACTTTCTATCCTTTTCCTAATGCTAATCAGTCTGCTTGCAGGCTGTGCAGAGGAAAAAATCCCGATTGAAGTTCCCGAGGTCCAAAAAGACCAATATGTTTATGACCAAGGAGATTTCTTGGGAAGTGATGCTGAAAATTCCATGAACCAATTTCTTGTGGCCCTGGAAGAGCAGACAACCATTGAGTTTGCTGTTATAACCGTCCCGACGTTGGGAAACCTGAGCATTGAAAGTTATGCTGTTAAATTGGGTAACAAACTCGGGATTGGAAAAGCAGACGACGACAATGGAATTCTCCTCTTGATTTCAAGAGAAGACGAACGGGTACGCTTGGAAATTGGCAAAGGACTACAAGGAACCTTAACAGACTCTGTTTCTGGACGCATTTTGGATGAGTATTTTGTCCCTTATCGTGAGGTTGACCAATACGACCAGGCTTGTCTATACACTGTTCAGGCTGTGATTAACTACTTGGCCGAAACAGGGGAGTATACCATCGCGATTGAGGAGATTAACTCGGACATTACGGTAACGGACAATGACCTCACAATAGAAGAAGCCATTACCATTCTGGTAGTAAGCATTCTTATCATAGCTCTCATTTGCGTAGTTATCTGGGCTCTGCTCAGAAACAGTCGTGGAGGTGGAAGAGGAGTTTATACCAGTTTTTACGGTTCTGGCGGAGGCTTTAGTTCCGGCGGAGGATTTGGAGGTGGCGGCTTCAGTGGAGGCGGCGCATCCAGATAGGACATCTACGACAAAATAAGGAGGACTTTTCCATGTACGAAGACTACGACGAGAGAGGCTATAACAGCCGTCCTGTTTGGCAATTCGTCCTTGTGGCTCTTTGCCTCGTGGCACTTCTGGCTGGTATGGCTTATCGGACCTACAATCAACTGGTGGACAAGGCGGAAGACGTGAAACTCGCCGAGAGCAACGTGGAAACCTTGATGCAACGGCGTCTGGAACTAATTCCGGACTTGGTCGCTACCGTGAAGAATTTTACGAAGCATGAAGAACAAGTTTTTCGGGACATCGACAATGCAAGGGCAGCGCTCCAAGTTTGCTTGGATAACAACGACTTGGAGCAACTGGAGGAAGCCAACAAAGAACTGAATATCACGATTGACAGTTTGAAGTCTGTGGTCGTGGAAAATTATCCTGAGCTGGCTTCCAGCAAAGCCTATACTGCACTGATGGACCAACTGGAAGGCTCCGTCAATCGGATTGCGGTGGCAAGAGAAGACTACAATGAAGCCGTGAGTGCATACAATCGGGCAATCAAGCAT
>CANSOY010000045.1 GCA_947648765.1 uncultured Clostridium sp. | reverse complement strand
TTGCTTGTACAGCAGAAGTTTGCGTACGGAGCAAGTATTCTGTTGTAATATAAAAGGTATCTTGCATATCTCTTGCAGGGTGCCCCTTTGGTAAGTTCAATCGTTCAAAGCAATATTCGTCTGTTTCCAATTCTGGACCTTCTGCTACATCATACCCCATGGATACGAATAAGTCTTCTACCTCTTCGATCACACGATTTAATGGATGTTTGCTTCCTCGTCTTGCTTTTACACTTGGAAGCGTTACATCAATGGTTTCTTCTTTCAATTTGCGGTCTAATTCTTCTTGTGCAAATTTGGCTTCTTTTTCCTTCATTTTAGTTTCTAATTCTTCTTTTACGACATTGACCAAACCACCAATGATTGGTCTTTCTTCCGCAGATAATGCTCCCATCCCTCGTAAAATGGCTGTTAATTCTCCTTTTTTGCCAAGATATTGAATACGAACATCATTCAAGGCTTGTGCTGTGCTTGCTTCTTCAATTTGGCTAAGTGCTTTTTGTTTTAGGTTCTCAATTTCTTCTTTCATGTTATTTTTCTCCTTTCTGAATTTGCGTAAGTTTTACTAAATTTTTGGATAATCCAATGACTTCTTTTGGAATTTCCACTAGTTTTCCACCGACTACCACATAGTCTGTTATTTTCACATCCGTATCTTCCAAGATATTTTCAATTTCTTTTGTTAGATAGTGTAATTGTACACAATGTGGGGATTTATCTACGGTTACCACTGCAATTTTTTTGGTCTTTTTTCTAGCAATGATATCTAGCACTTTGGTTACAACCATATTAAAATGGGTGCTTTCCAAACAAACCGCATACAAATTGGGTGAAATTTTTTCTTCTACTTCTTGGACAATTTCTTGCCCGATTAAACAACTTCCCAATAGTACAATGCTTTCTTCGGTATCAAAACAATTTACTTCTAATAGGTTTCGCATCTTTTTTCCTTTCTTGTACCATACAAAAAGACCAATCCATCCTTGCTTAGGACGAATTGGTCGTGGTACCACCTAACTTTATTGATTTTGTGTGAAATCAACCTTGATTGCAGATAACGGTGCTTTGCCGCTTTTTCCTACTTCTGTCTTTCAGAAAAAGTCCGAAAAAGTGAAATTTCAAATGGTGCGAATTGTATGAGCTCTCAGCCTTTGCTCATTTCTCTGTAACACTTCTTTTGCCTCATTCTACTTTGCTTTTCCTTTGGATTTTCATTTACTTTTGCGCTATTTTATCATAAAAAAAGAGAGATTTCAAGTATTTCTTTGTAAAACGCTTCCTTTTTTGGCAATTTTATTGTATAATATTACTGTATTATTTATACGAGAAGGAGGTATTTTATGTGGCAATTTTGGTTAATACTCTCTGGAATATTTTTCGTATTTGAAATGGCAACTGTTGGTTTTTTAATCTTCTGGCTTGGAATTGGTGCATTGACCGCTATGATTATTAGTTTCTTTGTAGACAATGTTATCATTCAAACAGCCGTATTTGTTGTGACATCCATTGCACTTATTTTCTTAACAAAACCATTTGTTAAGAAATTTGCAAAACCTGGTGCAAATGTAAAAACCAATGCCTATTCCATTATTGGAAAAAATGCAATTGTAACAAAAGAAATTGACTCTAATGCAAATGTTGGTCAAATTCGAGTTGGTGGAGATGTTTGGTCTGCCAAAACCGAAAACGAAGAAGTGATCCCTGCTCATGCAGAGGTTAAAGTGCTTCGTATTGAAGGCGTAAAGGCCATTGTAACCACAGACTTGACTGCCAAACCAGATACCATTGAAGAGTCTGTATAAATCTGTTTTTAATTTATATATGCATAAAAGGAGGAAATATTTATGCCATTTTTAATCATTCTATTAGTTATCGTCTTAGTTATTGCATTCAAAACAATTAAAATTGTTAAACAGTCTGAGGTGTACATTATTGAAAGATTAGGTAAATTCCACAAAATTGCAGATGCTGGTCTTACCATCATCGTACCATTTTTCGATCATGTTCGTAGTGTTGTTAGTTTGAAACAACAAACCATGGATATCCCACCTCAAGGTGTTATTACCAAAGATAATGTTACCATCACAATCGATACTGTTGTGTTCTATAAAATTACAGATCCTGCAAAAGCAGTGTATGAAATTCAATCTTTGAAAAAAGGTATTGAATATCTAGCCATTACTACCATTCGTGATATCGTAGGTAAAATGGACTTAGATGCAACTTTCTCTTCTCGTGATGCAATTAACGATAAATTACGTGTTATCTTAGATGAGGCAACAGACCAATGGGGTTGTAAAATTGATCGTGTAGAAATTAAAGATATTACCCCACCTGCTGACATCCGTGATGCCATGGAAAAACAAATGAATGCAGAACGTAACAAACGTGCTTTAATCTTGCAAGCAGAAGGAGAAAGACAATCTGCTATTACCTTAGCAGAAGGTAAAAAAGAAGCCGCTATCTTAGAGGCTGAAGCAGACAAAGAAGCAAAAATTCGTAGAGCAGCCGGTGAAGCAGAAGCCATCAAACAAGTAGCAGAAGCAAAAGCGGCAGAAATTCATATGGTTTATGATGCTATGATGAAAGCAAATCCAAATGAGAAATTAGTTCAATTAAAATCTTTAGAAACCTTGAAAGAAGTAGCCAATGGAGAGTCTAACAAAGTATTCATTCCATTTGAAGCAACTTCAACTCTTGCTAGTCTAGGTGCTGCAAAAGAAATTTTCAAAGAAGAAAAGAAATAGAATATAAAAAAGAGTTGTACATTTTTGTATAACTCTTTTTTCTTCTCTATTTACAAAAACGATGTTTTCCAATGGTAATCACATGTGGTCTTGACCATATCCACTTACTCGTTGCGGTTGCTGGATTAAAGTAATAGATACACCCATAAGATGGGTCCCAGCCGTTCATAGCATCTCGCGCAGCCTTTTTCGCTGTTTCATTTGGTGTTAAGTTGATCTGACCATCATTGACTACAGAAAAGGCTCCTGATTGATAAATAACCCCTGCTACACTATTCGGAAACGAACTACTTTTTACACGGTTTAATACCACTGCTCCCACTGCTACTTGTCCTGTATAGGGCTCTCCTCTTGCTTCTGCATAAATGAGTTTGCTTAGTAAATTTAAGTCATTGTTACTTACATTATTATTGCTCGAACTGCTTGAACTGGACATAATCCCCATTGCTTTTAGGGTTTGTGTTCCTGCAATTCCATCTACTTTTAACCCATTTTTTCTTTGAAAATATTTGACCGCTTCTAATGTTTGGCTTCCATAAATCCCGTCTACATTTCCTTTATAATAGCCCCAGCGTTTAAGTTTCGTTTGAATTTGGCGTACTTCTTCTCCTCGTGAGCCATATTTAGATAGTGCATCTACACTACTGTTTCGGATAAATATCTGATAGCCAAAAAACACACCAAATGCAAGTATTAATATTGCTATCATTCGATTTTTGGATTTTTTTGTTTGCATAAAAATCACCTCTTGCAAGGATATTTTCCCCACAAGAGGCACATTTTATACAAAATTCCTAAAAAATACCTTTTACTTCTCCATTTTCTGCAAAGCCAATGCCTTCTGCTGCTGGTATTTTCGGAAGTCCTGGCATAGTCATCATTTTTCCTGTAATGGCTACAATAAATTCTGCTCCACCTTTCAAAATGACTTCATTGATATGAATGGTAAATGGTTCACGGCAAGATAAATTCTTTGGGTCATCTGATAAAGAATATTGTGTTTTTGCAATGCACACTGGAAAATGCCCAAAGCCTAATTTCTCAATCGTTTGAATGGTTTTCAAGGCTTGCTCTGAATATTCTACCGCTTCTGCTCCATAGATTTTCCTTGCTACTTTTTCCAATTTCGTTTGAATATTGTCTGTATCTTCATAAGTAAAGCGAAAATCTTCTGGTTTTTCTACAAGTTCAACCATTTTCTTGGCAATATCTACGGCACCTTCTCCGCCTTTTCCCCAACTTTCTACTAAACTCATTGGAATGCCTTTTTCTTGCAAAGCCTCTTCTAGGCAAGCAATTTCAGCATCGGTATCAAATGGATGCTTGTTAATGGCTACGATTACATTTAGTCCAAAGTTTTCTTTTAAGTTATGGATGTGTTTTAATAGGTTTGGCATGCCTCGTTTGATTGCCTCTACGTTTTCTTGTTTCACTTCTTCTTTTGGCACGCCACTATTGTATTTTAATGCTTTCAAAGTTGCGACACAAACAACCGCATCTGGTCTTAAGTTTGCAACACGACATTTAATATCTAAGAATTTTTCAGCTCCTAAATCTGCTCCAAATCCAGCCTCAGTAATGATATATTCTCCGAATTTCAAGGCATATTTGGTTGCCATAATACTATTGCAACCATGTGCAATATTGGCAAATGGTCCACCATGTACAATCGCTGGTGTTCCCTCTAAGGTTTGTACTAAATTTGGATGGAAAGCATCTTTCAAAAGCACTGCCATCGCGCCTTCTGCACGAAGTTCTTTGGCTCGTACAATTTCTCCTTTTTTGTTATAGCCAATCACAATATTGCCAAGTCTTCTTTGTAGGTCTTGGATATCTTTGGCTAGGCAGAAGATTGCCATAATTTCAGAAGCTGCAGTAATATCAAAACCATCGGTACGAGGTGTCATATTTTTCTCCGCAGATAATCCTGTTTCTACTACTCGTAGCTGTCTATCATTTAAGTCCACACAACGTTTCCAAGTTACTTTTTCTAATTCTAGTTCATTTCCATTGAAAATATGATTATCGATCATGGAAGATAATAAATTATTCGCCGAAGTAATTGCGTGTAAATCTCCCGTAAAGTGTAGGTTAATGTCTTCCATTGGAGCAATTTGCGAATATCCGCCACCGGTTGCTCCTCCTTTGATACCAAACACGGGACCAAGGGATGGCTCACGTAAAGCAAGTACAGCATTTTTTCCAATTTTACGAAGTCCATCTGCAATTCCAATTGCCATCGTTGTTTTCCCCTCTCCAAGCGGAGTTGGGTTGATAGCTGTTACTAAGACTAATTTGCCATTTTTCTTGTTTTCTACTTTCTGATAAGCATCATCTGTTAATTTTGCTTTATATTTTCCATAGGCTTCTAAGTCGTCTTCTACTACTCCAATTTTTTCTGCAATTTTTGTAATTTTCTCTAATTTGGTATTTCGTGCAATTTCAATATCTTCCATTTGTTCTTCCTCCTCCGATATTTTTTTACTTTATACGAGGATGCCTACTACAATTCCGGATAATTGCTCCTGCTAATACTTGAAGTGGAGAATGTCCTAAAACCTCTTGTAATCTTTCTTCTGGCTTTAGTTCTGACACTTCAATCATTTTGTTCAAAATACTTGCTTGTTTTCCTGCTGCTCTACGAACCCCTGCTGCGTCATACATAACAACACAGGCAAAGATAACAGTTAAGGCTGTAATCGGTGCCTCTGGTCCATATTCTTTTACCATTAAGGTAGCAAGTGCTGTTACAACAGCAGAATGAGAACTTGGCATTCCACCTGCTCCCATTAAGCGATCCCACGCTATTTTCTTTTGTTTGATTGAATCGCATATAAATTTGAAAAGTTGAATCACAAGCCAGACCATAAATGGTACTACTAAAAATTTATATTGCATAATTTGTTCCATATTCTTCTTTTTCCCCTTTTTTCTTCTCTGTTAGTCCTCTTGTGGGACAAAATTTTCCTCTTTTAATCCTTCCTCTTCTTGGATTAGAATAGTAATTCTTTTTTCTGCTTTTTCTAAGATATCGTTACATTTTTTGGCAAGTGCCATTCCTTCTTCAAATTTTTGAACAGATTGGTCTAGGTCTAAATCTCCTTTTTCCAATTCTTGGGCAAGTGCTTCTAATTTCTTCATTGCCTCTTCAAAATTTACTTCTTCCATCTTTTTTCCTCCTGCTTTTATTGTTCTACAATCGTTCCTTTGTCTACATCGATTGCATAACTGGTTATCATAATGGTAGTTTCTAATTCATGTACCGATACAATATATCTTCCTTGACTATCGATTGCATCTACACTAAAGTAAGTACCTTCCTCTTCTCCATATTTATCTTTTGCTTTTTGTAAGGCAATATCTTCTTTGCTAGCAGTCGTTTGGGAGGAAGTTGGCTTTTTCGTTTGGATGGGTTCCTCTGGCTCCGGCTCGATTTCATCGGTTACTTCATTTTCCATTTCATTTCCCATATCATAAATGTCATTGAGCATATTTTCTAAACCAGCATTTGGGTCTGTAATTAAGTTTGGCATTTGACTTTCTTCTGCAACTGGTTTGGTGCGAAAAATCTCATAAAAGATAATCGCAACGAGTAATACGATTGCAATTCCTGCTACCACAAGTGCTGTGTTACTTGCTTTTTTATTCATACTTTTTCCTCCTTATAGGACTTTCGCCTTTGTTTCACCTTCTAAAAATCGGATGGTAATTTCATCATCTTTGATAAGTTCCGTTGCTTTTTTGATTACTTTATCTCCTTTTTTCGTAATGGTATAGCCTCTTGTTAGTGTTTTTAATGGGCTTAGTGCATCTAATTTTGCGAATTGCTCCAATGCTAAGCCTTTTTTCACTTGATATCTTTTTCCAATGGCACTAATCATTCTTTTGGTACGCATATCGACCCATAGATATTTTTCTTGTATCATTTGCATTGGTTCTCTGAAAACGCGTCTTGTCATGCACTTTTCATAACGCATGCGCATAAGTTCTGTTTTCTTTTTGAGTGCCATTTTGTATCGATTTTGTAATGTTTCTAATTTTTGCACAACTTCTTGTTTGTTTGGTACGGCTAGCTCCGCTGCTGCCGATGGAGTTGGTGCTCTTAAGTCTGCCACAAAATCTGCAATGGTAAAATCTGTTTCATGCCCTACGGCTGAAATAACAGGAAGTTCAGAAGCAAAAATAGCTCTTGCTACGATTTCTTCATTAAATGGCCATAGGTCTTCGAGTGAACCGCCACCTCTTGCTACAATAATGACATCTGCCAATTTTTGTTCATTCATAATTTGGATTGCTTTCACAATCTTTTCGGCTGCCCCTTCTCCTTGTACCGGAACTGGCAACAATCGTATGTACACATCTGGATTTCTTCTGGTCGATACATTGATAATATCTCGAATAACAGAGCCTGTATTGGAAGTTAAGACACCAATACATTTCGGCATTTGTGGAATTGGCTTTTTGTATAACGGACTAAATAGCCCTTCCGCTTCTAATTTTGCTTTTAACTCTTCATAAGCAGTGTATAGGCTGCCTACGCCATCTTCTTGCATAGCTTTTCCATATATCTGGTAAACGCCATCTCGTTCAAAAACGGAAACACTACCAAATAGCATAACTTTCATACCATCTTTTGGTAGGAATTTCAATTTTTCTGTATAGCTTTTGAAAATGATACATTTAATAAGTGAATTTTCGTCTTTGAGTGTAAAGTACATATGTCCTGTATAATGGTTTTTGAAATTGGAAATTTCGCCTTTGACATATACATTATTTAAGAATTCGTCGCCTGCTACTTTTTCTTTCATGTATCGATTGAGTTCGGTTACCGAAATCGGTTCAATCTTCATGTTTGCTCTCCTATTCTTCTGTTGTTTGTGCTAGATTTAATTGTTTCACAATACTTGCTAAAATTCCGTTGACAAATGCTTTGGAGTCGTCATCTCCATAGTTTTTCGCAAGTTCTACCCCTTCGTTAATCACGACCTTGTATGGTAATTTTTGAAATACCATTTCATAAACAGCAAGTTTTAGAATGGCAATATTGATTTTGGAAACACGAGAAAGTTCCCATCCTTCCTTTAAGTTAGAAGCAATGAGTTCTGCAATCTCGTCTTCATTTTTTGTGATACCTTCTACGGCATCCGTAATGTATTGGATGACTTGTTTTTCTTCGATTTCGTTATTTTCTAAGAAGAGAGCAAGCCCTTCTTTTCTTTCTTCTGCATCTATTTTTTGTACTTCCAAACTATAGATTAGTTGGAAGGCTAGTTCCCTTGCTGCTGTTCGCTTCATTTCTTTTCCCCTTCTTAGATTCGATCAATAATTTGTTTCAGTTTTTCTTTGACTGCTTCTTTGTTTTGTTGTACATAATTTCCCAAATACATCCCAAGAGCAATGAGTACCAATGCCATAATGAGTTGATATAGATTGGTAAATATGATAACAAGTGCTATGATTGCACCAATGATAGCACCACAATATTTTTGAAAAAAGCCTTTTACATCATTCATATTTTTCAAGTCCTTTCTTTTTCTTTATGCTTCTTTCGTGTCTTTTTCTTCTTTTTCGGTTAAACGTTGTTTGCGAATGGCTACATTTACTGCTTGTAGTTCTAAGTCAGTTGTTTTCTTTACAACTTCTTTTACTTTTACTTGGATATTCTTGGATAATTGGTTAATAGCGGATAATTCTTTTGCTGTAATAATGACATTCATTTTTACTTGATTTTGCTTGTCCATTTCCAATTCTACTTTTGGGTCAATTGCACCTTCAAATCCACAAATCACATTAAGTGCAATGTTTTTAATGGTTTCTTTCGTAATGAATAGTTTACCATCTGCATTTTCTAATAAAATGCCATTATCCAAGTTTTCTTCATCATCGCTACCAGTGCTCGAACTAAAGAAAATACATTTCATGGCAAGTAGGATTAAAACAACACATACACCAACGGTTACATTGGTAGCTACTTGACTTTCTGCAATTTTCGTTAGAAACCAAGTTGGAGCGATTGGATTAAGCCAACCTGATAACATGAGAATAATAAAAATGGATAATACTAAAATAAGATTGGAAAATAGTACGAATGCTACTTTTTCTAAAAATTTCATTTGCTTCCTCCTATATGAGTAAAAAAGCACGCGAAACCTTCCTCTCGAAAATATCGGCGCGCCCCTCCTCCTATATTATTTCTTTTCAACATCTGTTCCTACGTTTTCTTCTTGTCCTTGCATTTTAACATCTTGAACATGAACGCCAACGCTAGATACTTTTAATCCGGTCATTTCTTCAACAGATTTTGTAACACGCTTTTGAATTTCGTATGCAACATCTGGAATTCTTGCACCGAATTCAACAATAATGTTGACATCAATTTTTGCTTGTTGTCCTTCGAGTTCTACTTTAATTCCTTTGGCAATATTTTTCTTTCCAGTAAAGGCTTCGGAAATACCAGAACCAAATCCGCCTGCCATTCCAAATACGCCAGATACTTCGGATACTGCTACTCCTGCGATAGAAGCAACAACTCCTTCTGCAATTTTAATGTCATTGTTTGCTAATGCAATTTCCTCGCCGTTGTTTTCAATCATTTCTTCTTTGTTCTCTTCCATAAAAACCTCCTCGATTTCCCTCTTTCATTTTTCCCTATTAGTATATCAATACGGGTGCAAATTTACAACTCTTTTTGGAAAATTTATTGATTATTCAAACAGACAACCTGCATTCATTTGCTTGCCTCTTAGGAAACTAGAAACATCCATTTTTTTCGCATTTTCTCCTTGGATTTCTAATACCTCTAAAATGCCTTGTTTGGTTTGAATGAATAATCCTTGTTTTGGGTCACATTCTAAGATGGTTCCTGCTTCAATTTCTTTTAACTTGAAACTGTATTCTTTCCACATTGGAAACTTCTCACAAAATTCTTCTTTGCTCGTAACTTTTGCTTTCCAGAACTTGATTTTCTGCTCTTGGAAAAAAGTATAGGCTCCCATGATTGGATTAAGCCCTCGAATGAGATTATGGATGGTTTGGGCATCTTGGTTTTCCCAATCAATTTTTGCTATCTCTTTTGTTAGCATGGGAGCATAACTTGCTTCTTCGTCTTTTTGCACGGTTCTTGTGATCGTTCCTGCTTCTAGTTGCTCTAGTGTTTGAACTAATAACTTAGCACCTACTTTGGCAAGTTTATCCCAAACTTCTCCAGTTGTTTCTTCTGCTTCAATTTCGACTTCTTCGGTTAAGAGCATATCTCCCGTGTCCATGCCTTCGTTCATAAACATAGTTGTAATTCCTGTGGTTTTTTCGCCATTTAGGACAGCCCATTGGATTGGTGCCGCTCCTCGGTATTTTGGAAGAAGCGAGCCATGTACATTGATACACCCCATTGGCGGGATTTCCAATAATTCTTTTGGCAAGATTTTTCCATAGGCTACTACCACGATTAGATCTGGTTTCAATGCTCGCATTTGTACTAAAAATTCTTCGTTATTTCTTACTTTAACTGGTTGATAAATTGGTAAATTTTGCGTCAGTGCATACTGTTTGACTTCCGAAGCAACAAGGTTCATGCCTCTTCCTTTTGGCTTATCTACATTGGTTACTACTCCGCAAATTTCATAATCCGCTTCCACTAATGCTTGCAATGACTCTTTTGCAAAGTCTGGCGTTCCCATAAAAACAATTTTCATGTTTGCCCTCTTTCCTATTTCTTCTTTTTCTCTTTCTGATTGTCTTCTTCGGTTACTACCTCTAGCGTTCCTGGTATCATTTTATCCACAAAAAGCGTACCATCTAAGTGGTCTACTTCATGTGCTAAGGCTTGTGCCAAAAGTCCTTTTCCGGTTACTTTTATGGTTTTTCCATCTTCATTTAGCGCCGTTACCACTACCTCTGCTGGGCGGACAATTTTCGCATATTGATTTGGGAAACTCAAACAGCCTTCTTCGACTTCTTGCTCTCCCTGTTGCTTGATAATAACTGGGTTGACTAATTTGATTGGTCCACGGTCATCATATAAATCAATTACGATAATACGTTTTAATACACCAACTTGTGGTGCAGCAAGACCAACGCCATTAAATTCGTGCATGGTTTCTACCATATCGTCTAATAGTTGTCTGACACGGTCGTCAACTACTTCGACTGGTTTGCATTTTTTTCGTAACCCCTCATCTCCATCATGGATAATATTACGTATTGCCATTGTTTTTTCTCCTTTACATCATATTGGTTGGATTTAACTCAATCGTTATTTTCGTTTGTTCCCACATACGTGGACTAATTTCTTTCTCACATTCTGCAACTTTACTTCTTAAAAAGTCTGCAATTTTATCTTCATATTTGCATTTTAACAGCATACGCCAGCGAATTTTGTTCTTGATACGGTCGACTGGTGCTGGTATAGGGCTGTATAAAATGACTGGCAAATTTTCAGCTCGAATTTGCTCTTTCATTTTCTGGTAAAGCATTTGTGAAACCGTTTGCAAGTCTTCTATTTTTTCTGCTTGTATACCGATTACCATTATATCGCAAAATGGTGGATTTTTCAATGCTTTCCTAAATTCTATTTCCGTTTGATAAAAAATGTCATAATCTTGCTGTTTTGCATATTGAATACTGAAATTATCTGGGTTATATGTTTGAATAACCACACTTCCCTTTTCCTTTTCTCTGCCTGCTCTTCCGGCTACTTGGGTTAAGATTTGGAAGGTCTTTTCGCTTGCACGAAAGTCCCCGATGTTTAGATTAGCATCTGCTGCAATCACTCCGACTAAAGTTACATCTGGGAAATGGTGTCCTTTTACTACCATTTGTGTTCCAATTAAAATATCTATATGGTCATTTCGGAATTGGTTTAGGATTTCTTCATGCGAATTTTTTTTGGTAACCGTATCGACATCCATACGGATCGTACTTGCTCCGCGGGAATAGTTTATGGATTTCTTCTTCTAGTTTTTGGGTACCTGTCCCAAAATATCTGATATTTTTGCTATGACATTCTGGACATTCGGTTACAACACCCGTTTCATATCCGCAATAATGGCATTTTAGTTTTTCTTCTTTGCGATGATAGGTTAGCGAAATATTGCAATTCTTGCATTGCACCGTATATCCGCAATCGCGGCACATCACAAAGGTAGAAAATCCTCGCCTGTTTAAGAATAGGATGGTTTGCTTTTTTTGAGCTAAGGTTTCTTGCATTTTGCTATATAGATTACGACTTATCATGGACTTGTTGCCGGCTGGCAAGTTCTTGTCTTAAATCCACAATTTCTACATTTGGCATAGTTGCATTTCCCGCTCTTTTGGTCAATTCGAGTAAACAAATTTCTCCTTTTTGGGCACGATACATCGTTTCCAAAGATGGTGTTGCACTTCCATAAACCAGTGGGATATTTTCTCTTCTGGCAATTTGTCTTGCCACTTCTTTGGCATGATAGCGTGGTGTCA
>CANSOY010000044.1 GCA_947648765.1 uncultured Clostridium sp. | reverse complement strand
TAAGTTATTTACGGAAATTACAAATGAAGATTGGCAAGAAATGCTAGCAACGAATCTATCTTCTGTTTTCTATTTAACACGTGATGTGGCAAAATGGATGGTTGCAGAAAAAAATGGTTGTATTATTAACTTGTCGTCTATTTGGGGACAAACCGGAGGTTCTTGTGAGGTCCACTATAGCATTGTAAAAGCTGGAATTGATGGCTTAACCAAGGCCCTTGCGAAAGAATTAGGACCATCCAATATTCGTGTAAATAGTATTGCACCAGGAATAATCGAAACCAGAATGAACCAAAATCTATCGGAACAAGAAAAAGAAGAAATCCGCATGGAAATACCACTAGAACGAATTGGATATCCACAAGATATTACCAAATGTGTAAAATGGTTAATGGAAGACCAATATACCACTGGTCAAATTATTGGAATTAACGGAGGCTGGTATATTTAATAGAAAAAAGTCCACTTTAGAGTGGACTCTTTTTATTGTTGTTCATCTGGATTTGCGATTTTTCTTTTATAATTACCAGAAATCAATTTTGGTAAATAGTGAATAATTTTATAAATTGCTAATTTTAATTTCTTGCTAATAATGTAACTTTTTCTTAAATGTTTGGTTGGTAATAAAGAATCAGTATCTCCAAGTGGAACTAAAGATAGTTCGATTTTTTCAATTGGGAAAATATAGTTTTGGTTGTTGTTATTATCCCATTCATCATTTTCATTCTTAAAACAGAAGTTAAGAAGTGGACTTTCTACTAATTCAATTTCTGCTTGAAATCCCAATTCTGTTTTTTCCATTTTCAAATCAGCAGTTTGCTCCCAGTTTTCACCAAAACCAAAGTGTAAAAATACTTCTTCCGAGTTGGCTTGGAAAAGCACACCGGTATAGGAAATTTTTACCTTTGTGTTTTCTACAAGTTTATCTGTATTAAAAAAGATATTCTTAACTAATTCCATGATTTTTTCTCCTTATTCTTATCTTGTGTGTATTTAATACATAAATTATATTATTAAAAATTGGAATATTCAAGGCATTTTGTAAAAAAAGTTAGAAATTTAGAAGAAAATTTTAGAAATAGTCTATTTAGAAGTAGAACCAATCACTTTACCTATGATATAGAAAGGATCTTCTTCTGAAATCATAATATCTTCGATTTCTTTCTTTTCTGCTCTTAAAATTAAGCAATCCTTACGAATAATGAACTTACGGAGTAGGACTTGGTCTTGATAGAAGAATAAGCCATAATCCTTTGTGTCAAGTGCTGTATTATACTCTACAAAGGCGTACGAACCTTTTGAAAACTTCGGACTCATAGAATCGTCTGTTACTTTTACTGCAATAGAAGCACTTGGAAGACTAGCAGGGCAAGGAATAAAGCTTGCAACGGAGTCAACTGCTAATACACGATTATATGAAATGTGTTCTGTTACATGATAGGCTTCTTGCTCTTCATTCAAAGTCTTATCATAAGTATACATTAATTGTTGATATGGAACATCTAAAGCTTTACAAATTGCTCTTAATGCTTTATGGCTTGGGTTACGCTCTCCTTTTTCAATGTGTGTTAAATGTCCGATATTGATACTGGTTAATTCAGCGAGTTCCGTTTTCGACATTCCTTTTTCCTTACGGATTTTGGCTATCATATTACCAATCATAAATACACCTCTTTTGACTAAATTTTACTTTATTATACAAAAGAAATTCTACCTTGTCTAGACTAAATTTAGAAAAAGAAGATTGTAAAAAAATTGAATCTATGATAAGATTTTTATATCATAACAAAAGAGGGGTAAGTCATGAAAGAAAAAAAGAGAGTGAAAAAAAATCAGAAAAGTAAGATTATTGCTGTAACAGCTGTGATTTGCTTCCTGCTATTTTTCTCCATTGTTTTTTCTTTAATCAATATTGCAAATTCAAAAATACTTCCGAAAATACAGGTTATGGATATTAACATCGGAAATCTGGAAAAGGAAGAAGCCGAAAAGAATTTGCTAGACCTTGTGGAGAAAAAAGTAACAGGAGATATCTTGCTTCGCTATCAAGACTACGAAGCGACCATCAATCCATCTCAATTTGAAACAAAGATTGATGTAACAGAAGCAATTGCAAAAGCGTATAACACAGGTAGAGATGGCAATATTGTAACGAATAATTATTGCATTTTAGGAAATTATATCAAACCAAAAAAGTTTGATGGCCAATTCTACATCAACGAAGAATTATTAGACCGTGTGCTAGATGATGTGAATAGTAAAATGCCTGGGGGGCTCATTGAAAATAGTTATTATATCGAAGACGAGAATTTAATTGTCAGCCGTGGAACAGATGGGATTATTGTAAAAAAAGAAGATTTGAAAAATCAGATTATTACCCTCTTGAAAGACCTAGACGCAACGGATAATGCAATCATTCAAATTCCAGTAGAAAAACGAAGTCCGGGTGAAATCGACATCAAAAAAATTCAAGCAGAAATCTATAAAGAAGCACAAGATGCGTATATTACCAAAGACCCATTAGAAGTACATACTCATGTAAATGGCGTGGATTTAGCCATTTCAATCGAAGAAGCGCAAAAGATTTTAGAAGAAGAAAAAGAAGAATATAGTATTCCATTAACCATAACAGTACCAGCCAAAACAACCAATGACTTAGGAGAAGATGCTTTTCCAAATGAATTAGGAATTTATTCAACGATTTATGATGCAAGCAATAAAAATCGTAGTACGAATATAGACCTTGCAACAGGAAAAATTGATGGAACGATTATTCTGCCAGGAGAAACATTTTCATATAATAAAATTGTAGGACAAAGAACCATTGCAGCAGGATATCGCGAAGCAACCGCTTATTCTGGCGGAAAAGTAGTGCTAGATGTTGGTGGAGGAGTCTGTCAAGTTTCTTCAACCCTATACAACGCAGTCTTACTTGCCAATCTAGAAATTGTAAAACGCTCGAACCATTCTTTCAAAACATCCTATGTTCCAGAAGGAAGAGATGCTACGGTATCTTGGGGTTCAATTGATTTTCAATTCAAAAACTCGAGAACCTATCCAATTAAAATTAGTGCAAAGGCAAAAAATGGCGTTGTCGATATTCGTATTATGGGAATTAAAGAAAAAGAAGAATTTGAAGTAAGAGTACAAACGAAGATTATTTCCAATATTCCATATAGTGTTTCGTATAAAGAAGATAAAACACTAGAAGAAGGTGTGGAAGTAACTGAGCAAAAAGGTGCGAATGGCTGTAAATCAGAAACTTACCGTATCTTAAAAGATGCGACGGGAAAGGTCGTATCCCAAACACTATTATCCAAAGATACCTATAATGCACTCGAAAGAATTGTACGTAAAGGAACCAAAAAAGTGAAGAAAACCGACTCCACAGACGAAGTGGTAACAACAAAACCAACCGGTGGCGTAACGAGTGAGATTGAAGCAACAACAGAAGGGACGGTTATTCCGAATGCGAATAAAGAAGTATAAAAAAATCACGATGAAAGTCGTGATTTTTCTTGTAAAATACAGAGAAAAACAGTAAAATGAAACAAAAAGAAGGAGGAATTACAATGGAAAGAACAGAAGCAATGGAATTATTAAAAAAATATAATCAGGAGCCGTTTCATATTTATCACGCATTATGTGTAGAAGCGGTTATGAGATATTTTGCTAAAAAACTAGGGCATGAGGAAGAATTTTGGGGACTTGTAGGGTTATTGCATGATGTAGACTTTGAGAAATATCCAGAGCAACATTGTGAAAAAGCACCTGAATTATTAAAAGAGAAAAATGCTCCAGAAAAGATGATTCGTGCTATTTGTAGCCATGGTTATGGAATGCACAATGAAATTAAGCCAGAACACGAAATGGAGAAAATATTATATACGACAGATGAATTAACTGGGATTATTTTTGCAGCAGCTAAAATGAGGCCATCTAAAAGCACAAAAGATATGGAATTACCGAGTTTGAAAAAGAAATTCAAAGATAAGAAATTTGCAGCAGGTTGTTCTCGAGATATTATCCGAAATGGGGCTGAAATGCTTGGATGGGAGATGGACGAAGTCCTAGGGGAAACCTTAAATGCAATGAAAGAGAGCGAAGATCAAATTAACGATGAATTAGAAAATCTGGAGTAATTTAAGACAATCGTATGACAAAAAAAGAAAAGAATTATGCAGAAAAATGTCAAAAATAGATGTCCGTAAGGGAAGCATGTGGAAAACTAGGTGGATAATTGTGGAAAGAAATTTGTCCAAACAGTAGGGATAGAACGAAAAGAGAAAAAGAAAAGGAAAACCTAGAAACAGTAGAATTTCCGAAAATAAAAAAATACAAAAAATAAAAGAAAAATCATAAAAAATCGAAAAAAATAGAATTAAAAATCCACAAAATCCACACGAACCTGTGGAAAACCCTGTGGAAAACTTTACGGAAATGCGAAGAAATAGATTTTTAGGGATTTTTTGAGGTATTATGGGGAAATGTGGATAGAAATTAAGAAAAATATACGAAAAATGGTAGAAAAATTAAAAAAATAAATCTTTTTTACGAAAAAATGGTTTTACCAAGTAGAAAAAAATAGAGAGTTTCTAAAATTACAAAGAAAATTAGAAACTCTTAAAATATTTCCTGTTCAAGAAAGAGCGTAAACGATACAATCAAGAAAAAGAAAGGAGGCAATATGGATTTTGAAAAAATTGGAAAATTCATTGCAAAATGTAGAAAGGAAAAAAATTTGACACAATCGGAACTAGCAGAACAATTAGGGGTATCAGATAAAACCATTAGTAACTGGGAGAATGCTAGGTGTATGCCAGATTTATCGTTATTTAAGCCTTTGTGTGAAATCCTAGGAATTTCAATCAATGAATTGCTAAGCGGAGAAAGAATTAAAAAAGAGGAATATCAAGAAAAATTAGAAGAAAATATCCTTCGTACCATTGATTATACCAATCAAAAAGTAGCAGAAAAAAACCAAAAAATTAGTATGTTATGGATTGTTTTTGGAGTATTATTGGTTTTAGCGAGTATGACAATTTTTCCAAGTGAAAGCAGTTGGGGATTTTGGTATTCTATTTTTGGCGTTTGTATTTCACTTATTGGGGTTGTGCGACTGGCAAAAAAATTAAGCATCGGAAAACGAATATTAGTTGGTATTTCCTATTTTATCGTATGTATTGGACTATTATTTATCATCGATTATATGAGTGTTCTTCGTATCCATCAAGCACCAAGGTTTTCTCTTTTGAAAGAAACGAGAAATAATGTCATCGAATATAAAACGCCATTCTATCAAGTATATCGTATAAATTATAATACACCAAATGAATATTATATTATCGATCAGAAAAAGCAATATACCATTGATACGGTTCCAAATGTCCCATTTAATCGCACCAAAACAGGAATTGACAATCTCATTCAATACCAAAACCCATATATGGGGAATAACAGCAATACAGGGAATTTAATACACCAATTACCACTTGCTGAATATGGTCTAGTATTTGAAATGAACCCTGAAAAATTAGAATTATCTATTTATTATCACATGACAGATTGGTATGGCAATGAAAATCAATATTTAGAAAGAAGTCTAGTATATAATTCGATTGCGATTTTCTCCCTAATTGATAATGTGCAGACCATTCAATATCATTTTAGTGGAAAAGATTATCAAACAACACGAAAACAAGTCAAAGAAAATTACCCGAATTTCCAAGATATAAAGCAAAAAGAAGTTAATCCGAAAAAATTTAATCAATATTTAGAAAATAAAATGTGGGACGACGAATTTATTCAAAATATTTTTCAAAAAATCATACAATAAATAAAAAGGAGATTATGCTAAAATAATCTCCTTTTTATTTATTCCACATAATATACAAAAAAAGAATAATGGTTATCGATACCTCCATAATAAAGCGGAGTAATCGTTGTATTAGGTAATAATTGTTGGACTAAATCAATTTTCGTTGCTGTAATGAAATAACCTCGAATATTGCTAGATATCTCAAAAGTAACTTCACTATCTGGGCAATAATAAGGAAGAACCGTCCAAGAAAGATGTTTAATGGTTGTTGTAATGGGAGCACCTTGGAACGTATTTTTTGCAAATTCTTTAAAATCTTCTGTTCCATTTTCATATTCTTCTTGGTATAGACTAGCATAAGAAAATGGCAAGCTTATCAGCAAAAGTCCAAGTGTCAGATAAGTGAGTAAACTTTGTTTGGTATGCTTGCATAAAATGATGCTGATTCCCAAGAAAAGCAAACCAGACGCAGGATACATATAACGAGCAACAAAAACTGGTCGAACCAATAAGGAAATCATAACGCCAGTAAAAACAACAAAAAGAAAAGGTAATAAAGCAAATAGGGCAAAATAACTTTCCTCGTCTTGGTTCTTCTTTTTTAAGGTAGGAACAAAGGTAATAAAAATCGTGGCCAATAATAATAAAAATAAATTTGAAAAATTACCTTCAAATAAAAATGTAATAATTTCTAAAATCGTTTCAAAATTAAAAACTGTTGCCCACCAACTAACTACTTGTACCGAAAATTGCTGAAAAATAATTGGAATCCACGGTAAGTAAGCAAGTAGTGAAACCATACAAAAAGCAAGGCATAATTTCCAATCTTTTTTGTTGCGTTTTAAGAGTGCAATTATGAGAAATAAATCAATAAAACATACCGTTAAAAAGGCATAATAATGTGTATAGGCTGATAAAATACCAAATAAAATAAAGAAATAAAATAATTTAGTACTTTGTGGATTTTGATATAATTCATAAGCATAAATTCCACAAGCAGTTACAAAGAATAATGCCCAAGTATACATTCGTAATTCTACTGCCATCGAAAAAGAGGCAGGACATAATCCAATAAAAAGGATAAAAAATAAAGAAATAAAATTTGCATTTTTTCCAAATAATTTTTTCGATTTTATCCAAACAAAAAACATCGTTAAAATTAGTGGAACAATGGATGCTATTTTAACAACTGGTACCGAATACCCCAAACATAAAGTAAAAATTTTGGCAATAAAATAATAAAGTGGAGGATGAACATCTCCGTGCTGTAATTTCTAGGATTTCGGAGAAAGAATTTTTAATTGTCAACATCGTATAAGCCTCGTCGCCCCAAAGAGAGTCATTAAAAATAACAGTTCCATATAACAGTGCAAAAGCCAAAATGAGAAGAATAAACATAAGGTCAATCTTCTTCATGTTTTTTATCATATTATCCACTCCTATCTCGAATAAAAAGAGTTATATCCATTGATATAACTCTTTCCATTTGGTGCACCATCGCGGGATCGAACCGCGGACCTTCTGATTAAGAGTCAGCTGCTCTACCAGCTGAGCTAATGGTGCAAATAAATTGCAAAACTAATTATAATCGAAAAGAATGGAAAAGTCAATAAAAATACCGTGAAAGAGTAGAAAAAAAATCTAAAATATGGTAAAATAAAAAAGCATTTGCATAAAAGGAGGGGATGTTTATGTATAAAATGTATAATACGGATATCAAAACAAATGAAACCACAGAAGTAAAAGAATTCAAAAAAGGAAACTGGATCAATATGATAGCCCCGACTGCTGAGGAAATCAAAGCGGTATGCAAAGGACTGAAAATCAGTGAAGAATTTATTAAATATCCACTTGACTCGGAGGAAAAAGCCAGAATTGACATCGAAGAAGATGAGCAAACCACGCTATTTATTATGGATATTCCAGTGATGGAAAAAGAGGGAAATACAGAAATTTATTCTACGATGCCACTTGGTATGCTAATTGTAAGAGATGAATATTTTGTTACCATTTCGTTACGAAAAAATAAATTGATTGAAAATTTAGAAAAGAAAATGCTAAAAGAAATTACCACTTATAAAAAAAGCCGTCTAATTTTGCAATTATTTTATACCAATTCTGCGATGTTTTTGAAATTATTAAAACAAATCAATAAAGAAACAGAAATCGCAGAAAGCGTACTCAAAACATCCATGAAAAATAAAGAATTATTAAAATTATTGAGTTTGGAAAAAAGTTTGGTGTATTTCACAACATCCTTAAAATCCAATGAGTTAGTCATGGAAAAAACAATGCGTGGCAAAATTATTAAACTCTATGATGAAGACGAAGACATCTTAGAAGATGCAATTATTGAAAATAAACAAGCGATTGAAATGAGCCAAATTTATAGTAATATTCTAAATGGAACTATGGATGCGTATGCTTCCATTATTTCCAACAACCTAAATAGTGTGATGAAATTCTTAACTTCCATCACCATTGTTATTGCAGTACCAACACTCATTGCAAGTTATTGGGGAATGAATGTGCCAGTTCCACTCCAAGAAAATCCACACGGTTTTTTATGGATTGTCGGAGCGTCGGTTCTTTTAGGAATATTAGCTTATATCTGGCTAAAGAAAAAAGATATGTTAAATTAAAATTAAGGAAGGAAAATTTTTATGCTTATCACAAATGGAGTAACCATACGTTTTGGAAAAAGAACTTTGTTTGAAGATGTTAATATCAAATTCAACAAAGGTTGCTGTTATGGAATTATTGGAGCAAATGGGGCCGGAAAATCTACTTTTTTGAAGGTACTTTCTGGTGAATTAGAGCCAAGCAAAGGAGAAGTAAGTCTTGAAAAAGGAGAAAGAATTTCTGTCCTAAAACAAGACCACTTTGCATTCGAAAAATTTACGGTATTAGATACGGTTATTATGGGAAATCAAGAGTTATATCGCATTATGAAAGAAAAAGAAGCGATTTATATGAAAGAAGATTTTTCCGAAGAAGATGGCATGAAGGCAGCTAAATTAGAAGAGCGTTTTGCTGAACTAGATGGCTGGAATGCAGAAGCAGACGCTGCTGTTTTATTAAATGATTTAGGAATTCTACCAGAAGACCACTCTAAACAAATGGAAGAAATTGAGGCAAAACAAAAAGTAAAAGTGCTACTTGCACAAGCCTTATTTGGCAATCCAGATATTCTTCTATTGGACGAGCCTACTAACGATTTAGACCTAAAAAGTATTAACTGGCTAGAAGAATTTTTGATTAACTATGAAAATACCGTTATTGTCGTATCCCACGACCGTTATTTCTTAAATAAAGTATGTACACACATAGCAGACGTAGATTTTGGGAAGATTAAAGTATATCCAGGAAATTACGACTTCTGGTATGAATCCAGCCAACTTGCCTTAAAACAAGCCAAAGAGCAAAACAAGAAAAAAGAAGAAAAAATTAAGGAATTGCAAGACTTTATTGCAAGATTTAGTGCAAATGCGTCAAAATCCAAACAAGCAACATCTCGTAAAAAATCTTTGGAAAAAATTGAATTAGAAGAAATCAAGCCATCCAACCGACGTTATCCATATATTGATTTCAAGCCAGACCGTGAACCAGGAAAAGAGATTTTGAAAGTAAAAAATATTAGCAAAACCATCAATGGAGAAAAACTACTAGATAAAGTATCTTTTACGGTAAAACAAGACGATAAAATTGCATTTTTAGCAGATAATGAAAATGCAAGAACCGTACTATTCCAAATTATTGCAGGCGAAATGGAACCAGACGAGGGAAATATTGAATGGGGAACAACGATTACCCAAAACTATTTTCCAAAAGATAATGCCTATCTATTTGATTGCGATTTGAATATTACCGAATGGCTAAGACAATATTCCAAAGACCCAGATGAAACATATATCCGCAGTTTCTTAGGAAGAATGCTATTTTCCGGAGAGGAAGCATTAAAACAAGTAAATGTCCTATCGGGAGGAGAAAGAGTCCGTTGTGTATTGTCTAAGGTAATGCTTTCTGGTGCTAATTTACTGATTTTTGATGAACCAACGAACCATTTAGATATGGAAAGTATCACAGCACTTAATGAAGGAATGGAACGTTTCAAAGGAAATATGCTATTTACTTCTCATGACCACCAATTGATGCAAACGGTTGCAAATCGTATCATTGACTTAAAAGAAGACGGAACTGTAGTAGACCGAGAAGTAACATATAACGAATATTTAGGACTAGAATAGAGAAAATAAGAGGATAAAGATTTCAAAATTTTTATTCTCTTTTTTGTGCAAAATTTCCAAGAGAACTTATGGAAAAAGTACTAATATTATCTTGCTTAAAAAGTCGCATTATGGTATAAAATAAGTATACAAAAGATAGAAAGAGAGTAAAACAGATGGAAGCAGAAACAATCGAAAAAGAAGAATATCGAAAAATGTCTGGTATGCAAGAATTACAATGGTCAAAAGGAAATGACCCAGTTCTAACACCACCAAACTTTATTGAAACCAATCTCATGACAATAACGGATCAACAATTTCTAGAGGCAATTGCACAAAGATATGGCGTCAATCTCCAAGATTTATTTCCAGCCTATCTCGCAAGAGAGGCACAAGATGGAACAATGGAAAAGCAATCAAGAGTAATGCTAAGACAAATTGAAAATATTTTAACACAGGAAAAAAGATACCGTTTTGTGATGCAAGGAGATAGTAGTGAGCAATATATCTATCCATTAGATGGATTTGAAATTTCGGAGGAGTCCATTGTACAAGCGAGTAGCGGGCAAGCAAAAGAAGTAGAAATCGCAGGAAATTTCTATCAAGAATGTGCGAAAATGATGGACCGTTATACCCAAAAAAGTTATACTATTTTAGAGGGTGCAAGAGAAGAATTACAAATTGCAGAATTGGTCGAAGATAATGAACTAGAAATCTTAGATGTAAAACCATTTTTAACAAAAGCTGACCAAGAAATCAAAAGAGAGCATCGCGGAGAAGAATATTATACAGCAGACTTAGAGTTTCCAATCAAAACAGAAGAAAGACAGAACCCAGTAGAGGAAATCCAACCAATGCAAAAAAATAACTGGCTCGAGGGAATGAAAACATTTTTCCAACGTGTTTTTGGAAAGAATAAGCCAAAAGAATTACCTGCTCCAGCCCCAAGAAAAAAGGGATTGCAAGAATACCAATTAGACCCAGAACAATACGCATTACCACCAGAGAGAATGTCGGACATTGCAAAAAGAAGACTATTAGAAGACTTGAAACAGAATGGAAGAAGAGGAGAACCACATGAAATCGATCAAAAGTAAAATTGCACAAGAATTAAATGTAAAAGAAACGCAAGTAGAAGCAACCATAAAACTCATTGATGAAGGGAATACCATTCCCTTCATTGCACGTTATAGAAAGGAAGTAACAGGAGGACTAAGTGACGAACAATTACGAGATTTAGGGGAAAGATTAACGTATTTGCGTAACTTGGAAACCAGAAAAGAAGAAGTACGAAACAGTATCGAAACACAAGGAAAATTAACCGAGGAACTAGTGCAGCAAATTGAAGAAGCGGAAACATTAGCAGAGGTAGAAGATATCTATCGTCCATACAAGCAAAAGAAAAGGACGAGAGCAACCATAGCAAAAGAAAGAGGACTAGAGCCATTAGCTGTTACCTTAATGGAGCAAAAGAAGGAAATCGACATTTGGCAAGAAGCACAAAAATACATTGATCCAGAAAAAGAAATCCATACAGCAGAAGAGGCAGTCAATGGAGCAAAAGACATTGTCGCAGAAAATATTTCGGACTCTGCAGATTACCGTAAATACATCAAACGAATGATTTATCGTGAAGGTACTATCTTGGTAAAAGCAGCAAAGCCAGAGGAAAAATCCAATTATGAAATGTATTATGAATTTTCAGAAAAGATTTCAAGAATTCCAAGCCATCGAATATTAGCTATCAATCGTGGAGAAAAAGAAGAATTTTTGAAAGTTAAATTAGAAAAGCCAGAAGATAAAATATTAGGCTATATTGAAAGCAAGGTAATTCAAACAACCGAACCATCATATTGCCAAATTCTAAAGGATACGATTGAAGATAGTTTCACAAGACTTATCGAGCCATCGATTGACCGTGAAATTCGTTCAGATTTAACCGAAAAAGCCGAAGAAAAAGCCATTAAAGTATTCGGTAGTAATGCCAAACAATTATTGCTTGCAGCACCACTCAAAGGATTAACGGTAATGGGGTTTGACCCAGCCTATCGTACGGGTTGTAAAATAGCCGTGATTGACGAAACCGGTAAGTTATTAGCAACTACGACTGTATATCCAACAGAACCACAAAATGATATTGTAGGTTCCAAAAAGGTCTTAAAAGATTTAATCCAGAAATATCAAATCAATATGATAGCCATTGGAAATGGAACTGCTTCTAGAGAGTCAGAGGCATTTGTTGCAGAGTTAATTGGAGAAATTGACCGAGAGGTATATTATGCAATTGTTAGTGAGGCAGGTGCTTCGGTATATTCTGCATCGAAACTTGCCACGCAAGAATATCCAGATATTAACGTATCTTTAAGAGGTGCTATTTCAATTGCAAGAAGATTGCAAGACCCACTTGCAGAACTAGTCAAGATTGACCCGAAAGCAATTGGAGTTGGACAATACCAACATGATGTTAACCAAACCAAATTAAATGATAGTTTAACAGGTGTTGTCGAAGATGCTGTAAATAAAGTTGGAGTAGATATCAACACAGCAACGCCATCTTTGTTATCGTATGTTTCTGGTATTAACAAAACAATCGCCAATAATATAGTAAAATACAGAGACGAAAACGGAAAAATTAAAGAAAGAAAAGAGCTATTAAAAGTAGCAAAATTAGGAAAAGTAGCATATGAACAATGTGCAGGATTTATCCGTATCCCAGGAGGTAAAAATCCACTTGAAATTACTGCTGTCCACCCAGAGAGTTACGAAGTAGCCGAAAAATTACTACAAAAATTAGGCTATCAAAAAGAAGACTTATTACAAAAAGAAAAGATACAAGAATTAAGAGCAAAATTAGAAGGTGTTTGTATAGCAGAAATTGCACAAGAATTACAAGTTGGAGAATTAACCCTA
>CANSOY010000043.1 GCA_947648765.1 uncultured Clostridium sp. | reverse complement strand
GCAAGTTGTACTTCTGACCATTTGCCTTCTTTCTTGACTTCAATTCGATAGTTTTGATTATATTTTATTTCTGGTTGCGGTACACCCTGCGTTTCATAATTTCCAATTACAAAGGTGGCCCCTTGTCTGGTTAGTGTTTTCATATCTAGTCTAAGATAGACATTTCCATCTTCCACAAAATCCAATGTTTCGATTTGTTGTTTTTGTAGTCTAATTACCAAAACAACAGCTGTTACTAGTAATATAAGTACTAGTATGGTTCCAATCATTTTTTTCATTTTCTTTTTCCTTTCTTCCTAATTTCTACGAATTGATTCTGGCATTTCTTCTCTCTCAAAAGGGTCGTAGCCACCTTTTCCATAATTTTCTGAAAACTCCACCTGATATCCTTTGAAACAAAAGCCATAATCTTTGTGGTAATTTACATTTATATGTAGGAAAGCATGTACACAAGCAAGGTATTGCTTGCCATCTTTTTCAATATGATGTTCTGGTACATAAGCAAACGCATTGAATAGTAAAATGACAGGAGAAATATACATAAGTGCTAGGATTAGTAGAACAATTAGGGTGATTTTAATAGGCTTTTTTGGTATCTGACATATTAGCTGGATGATACCTGCAATTCCTCCAATTCCGATACACGCTTCTGCTACGAAATATACCCAATTACGGTATTCTATTCCTAAGATATGATTGCAGAATACCTTAAATAGAATAAAAAATATGATGTATATTACTGTGTATAATAAAATACTTCTTTTACAAAATGATAAGATTTTTTGCATCTTCTTCTCCTTTTGTTGTTATCTTATCAATATTTTTTGGAAAAAGCAAACGATAAAGAGATGCTAATATTGGTTAGCATCTCTTCGCATTCTTTCTTTTATGGATTTAATTCTTCTTTTAGATATTCGTAGACATAAGCAGAAGACTCGTAGTATAAATGCGTGCGAAAGTCATATAATTGCTCAAATGTTTTTGAGTTATATACAATATCCATTGCTTCCTCCATTGTTATTTGATTATCTTCTATTAAATATCGGATTAAATCTTGTGTTGTACATTCTACAATATAGTTTAGTTTTTCTATTACCATATTTTCTTTAGACCTCCTTTAGATATTGTAAAGCATTTTTTGTATGAAACGAATACTGGTCCGTTAGTTCTTTATAGGTAAGATTTTGAATCAATATATCAATGTCAATTTGACCGTCTTTCAAAAGTCTTAAATAGAGAGATAATGTCATCATCTGCAACTGGTCCTATTACCAAGTCATATTTACAATCCACATTGCATTCTTTACTATTTATCCATTCAAAATCTCGATTTCGATTATTTAATACAAATTTTGCCCATTCTGCTGATGGTTTATTAAACTGTTTTACTTTTATATTTTTGTCATTAAATATGTTTTCATCTAATTCATAAACATTGATAATTTCTGTTCCACCACGTCTTGCAACAACTCGTTCTGCCATATTTTCTGCCTGTTTTTTTATTGTTGTACAATAAAAACCTTTTCCGAAATCTCGGTATGGTTTACATTTTTCTAAATCGATATAATCGATTTTTACATTTGTTCCACGATATAAAATCATTCAATTTTTCCTCCGTTATTTTTGCATACTTCTTTTACGTCTTCTATTGTATTGTCTAAACCAAGTGTATGCTCCGCTTCATAACATTCTTTTAAGAATGCTATCCCTCCAAAATCTCGTAAGTACAAGTATGCTTCTTTTTGTGTTATTTTCGTTTGTGATGCAAACTCCCCTATACACATCACAATATATTCCATTATTTTTCGTTCTTTTTCTTGCATTTTTTCCCTCATTTTTTATTCCCCCCTGTCCATTATACTAGATATTACTACTATTTTTCAACAGATTTCCAATATTTTCTATTCTAATTATTGACAGTCGAGTTTTACTAGGATATACTTGCTTTATATAAGGGGGTATTATCATGAAAAAGTTTGTTCTTGCTTTATTAGCATTGATTGCTATCTTACTTATTATTTTATACTTAAAAATGAATGGCACAATTCCTGCCATTTCACCAAAGACCACTACTACTGAAAAATATTCTAATGTAGATATTGAAGCCTTAATCTTAAAAGGAGTAGAAAACTTTGATAACCTTAGTAATGTAACATACGAATTTGAAAATATTTCTGGGGTAACCAAACGTTATTATAGAGGGACTCAATCGAGAACAGATGTTATATCTTCTAAAGAGAAACAAGAAATTCCATTTACTTATTATATTGCAAACGCAGAGGGGAAAAAATATTTCGTTAATGAAAAAAACAAAACGATATTAGTTTCTAAAGACGATTTCATTAAAGTTGATAAAGGCATCCAATACACACTCGAAAATATAATAAAAAATAATGCTAAAACAAATTCTAGCGATAAAATGGGATTTCAATATGTGCAAGATATAACATTAGAAGGAAAAGATTGCATTTTAGTAAAGGAGCAACTATATTCTAATGGAAATGCTGTCCCTGGTTCCTACACCGATGAAGATCTTAGCGTCTTTTGGATTGAGAAAGAAACTGGATTTGTATTAGCTACTGGTTCATTACAAACTTTCAAAGACACTGGCACGCCAGCCTCAATTACTCGAAACATCGCATTTGGAACTGTAAAGGATAGTGATTTTGAACTTCCAACTGGCTATAAAATAATCGAACAAAAACAAAAATAAAACAAAAACATCGTATGTTACCTTATCGAACATACGATGTTTTATCTATTCTTCTCCTTTTGCAATTCTTTCTGCTTCCGCTTCTGTCAATTTCCCATATCGCACCATCTTGCTAAGGACTTGCTTTTGCCTTTCTTTGGCAAGGCGGAAGTTTTTCGTTGGAGCATATACACTTGGGGCATTGGGTACACCTGCTAACAAGACCGTTTCATTTTTCGTCATTTCTTTTGGCTCTTTTCCAAAATATCCTCTTGCTGCTTCTTTTGGGGTATCATAGCCGTCGCCATAATAACTGGTGTTTAGATAAAGTTCTAGGATTAAATCTTTTCCCCATGCCTTTTCCATTTCAAATGCCATAAACACTTCTGCTATTTTTCGTTCTAGTTTCTTTTCTTGCGTAAAGTAGGTGTTTTTTGCAAGTTGTTGTGTAATCGTGCTTCCACCCTCTTTTAGGCTAAGAGTACGAATATCATTGAACAAGGCTCTACCAATCGCAATCACATCAATTCCTTTATGGTCAAAGAAGCGGTGGTCTTCTACTGAAACAATAGCATCTTTGTAGATTGGTGGCATTTCTTCTAATTTGGTATAATTGTCTTTGGCTTGAATTTGAGCCAATTTCTCATTTAATGGCATTTGACTAATTGCTGTCTGATATACCGTATAACCATTTCCAATCACCAAAGTTAGAACACTCAAGGTTGCTAGGACACAAAATATTAAAATTCTTTTCCAAAACTTCATTTTTTACACCTTCTTTTTTCCCTTTTATCGCCCCTTTTTATTTGCTTTCAATTGTTACATTTCCTGTATAATCTTTCGTCTGAATGATTAAATAATTACTTCCATACTGCACATCAAAATCATAAGTGTAGGTCCCATTTTCTGTTGCCAGTATCTGGTCTTTTTCCTTTGCCTTCATCACAACTGCAATTTCGCCATCTGAATTTTCGACCGATACGGTTATATGAATGGTACTGCCTGCTTCTCGTTCTAAGATACAACCTCCAAAGATTTTTTCTGTTCCTGTATTTTTCTTGTACGTTACGGTATATGTACCAACATAGTGGTCTTCTCCAAAGGTTCTTTTCCCTTTTAGCCCAAGACTACTAGTTAGCGTTTTGTCTCCGATTTTGCTAATCACTGTCTGATAAGTTCCTATCGCACTATCCTTTATATCCATACCTCGGATTATTTTAATCCCAGAAGCAATTACCATAACAATTAGTACAACAAATAGAATAGCAGAAAAGATTAACCATTTTAAGATTCGAAACATTGTTATTCCTCCTCTTTAATAATGTTCTTACTTCCTAAGTAAGTAGCAAGGAAATAGGCACCATAGATGACACTAATGAGAGCAGCAGTTGCAATCGTAGATGGTAGTAATTCTTTTGGTTGGGTAATTGCTGCCATAATATTTAGTGCGAATTGAATACCAAAGATAGAATGGATGATACCCAAGATAAGTGGTAATCCGAAGAAGATGCCAATTTGTCTGAATAATGCTCGGTTTATCATCTTTTCGTCACATCCAATTTTACGAAGGATCGTATATCTTTGCTTGTTATCTGCACTTTCGGTTAATTGCTTTAAGGCTAGAATAGCACTACTTGCAATTAAGAAAATGATACCTAGGTAGATGGCAATAAAGGTTATGATACTAGCAAGCCCATTGCTTGACTCAATAACATTTATTTTTGTATTCCCATCAATTTGCAAGCCTGCTTCTTCTAAAGATTCAACCAATCCTCCTGTTCTAAAGTTTTCTTCGATTTTCTCCTTTTCTTCTGCTGTTTTTGCATTGTAGTTTGCTACAAGGAAATATTTTTCCTTTGTTTCTTCTGGTAAAAGACAACTATCTGGTACTAGGATAATTCCCGTATTGACATGACTACCTGCCATTTCTACAAACCCATCTTGACATTCCGTATATTTGGAAACGTATTCTTTCCCTGCGATTTTTCGTTTTGTGTTTCCGCTACTTAAAGTTTTATCTCGAATTGCTTTGATATTATCATAATTGCAAAGTACGATATACTCGTTGTCGGAAAGGTCAAATTGCTGAATTCCATAAAGTTTTGCCACTTTATTATAATCAGATACTTTGATAATATCCTCTAAGATATCATAAGCTACAAATGGAAATTGCGCTTTTGCTTCCTCTAATTGATCTCCTAAGAACTTGCCTAAATTTAATTCCTCTGTTGCATAGATTGGAAACTCAATTACATCTTTCAATACATCCATATCCAATCCGTTATTTATCAAAGTATAGGAAACTGGGTGCTTTGAGTCTTCCCTTTGTTCTTCTGTGGTATAAACTACTTTTTTATATTGCATATAACTTTCTGGCAAATTTGCTGTTTTATATAGGTTAAGGTCTACTGGGGTCATTTCAGTTAATTCTGCCTGCATATTATTTCGTAATGCAAGAGCAGTGGATAAGACACTAATCGCCATAAATAACATCAAACAAATAACACTTATACTAATGATGGTTGTATTGATTTTATTGTTAATCTGTCGCAATACAAACATATTTGTATCTTTTAGATAAATCTTTTTTCGTGTCTTTACCATTTGTAGTACAAAGCCAGATAAAGACCAGAAGATTAAGACTGTACTTACGATTCCCATTAAAATTGGTGGTAATATTTTGTCTACTGTTGTTAGTTCTTGAATGCCTCCTGTTACTTGCCAATACGCATAGCCTAGAACACCAGTTCCTACTAAGAAAACAAGAACAGAAAGAATCGGATTTTTCATTTTTACTTTCTCATTCTTTTTGGTTGCATTTAGTAGGTTAATGAGTTTGTACCTAGATATGGTAAAGGTATTAAATACCATAACAGCAAGATACATAACGGCGAAGTAAATAATGGTTTTTATGCAGGCTCCTTGCGAGAACGCAAACTGGTAAGTGCTCATATCTGCTTGGAATAGTTTGGCAACTAAAATGGACATAAACTGAGAAGCAAATACTCCTACTACAAGCCCAATAACTAAGGATATGATACCAACGAAGATGGTTTCCAATAGGATAATTTTTGAAATTTGTCTTCGTCCCATTCCTAAAGTCATATAGATACCAAATTCCTTTTTCCTTCGGTTAATGAGGAAATTGTTGGCATATACAATGAGGAGTCCTAATACAACCGCAACAAATACCGAAACATAGCCTAATAAATCGATTAGCAAGTGAATAATTTCTTTTTGTGAGCGTGATACTTCTAGCATTGCTTGTTGACTATCCAAGGAATTGAAGAGATAAAAGATAGCAACACCTAATACTAATGTTAAGAAATAGATGGTATAGTCTTTTAGGCTCTTCTTCATATTTTTGAAAGATAACTTAAATAACATCGTTTAAGTCACCTCCCAGAATTGTCTGAACCTCGATAATTTTTTCAAAGAATTTCTTACGGTCGTCATCACCTTTTCGCAACTCGTCAAATATTTTTCCGTCTTTAATAAAGATAATTCGCTCTGCATAACTTGCAGTAAAAGCATCGTGCGTAACCATTAAAATGGTGGCATTTAGTTTTTGGTTTAAGGTATCAAATGTAGCAAGTAGTTGTCTTGCCGATTTTGAGTCAAGTGCACCTGTTGGTTCATCTGCAAGTACTAATTTTGGATTCGTAATAATAGCTCTAGCACTTGCTACTCTTTGCCTTTGTCCTCCCGATATCTGGTATGGATACTTGTTCAAAATCCCATCAATTTCTAAGTTTGTAGCAACTTCTTTTACACGTCTGTCGATTTCTTTGGCTGATACTCGTTGAATGGTAAGTGCTAGCGCAATATTTTCATAGGCTGTTAAAGTATCTAACAGATTAAAGTCTTGAAAGATAAAGCCTAGTTCCTCTCTACGAAATTTGTTTAGTCGATTTCCTTTCAATTTGGTAATATCTTGCCCTTGTACCATAATTGTCCCTGCTGTTACTCGGTCAATGGTAGAGATACAATTAAGAAGTGTTGTTTTTCCACTTCCGCTGGCACCCATGATACCAACAAATTCTCCTTTTTCTACTTGGAAACTAATATGGTCAATTGCTTTGGTCAAATTGGATTTGTTTCCATAGTATTTCTCAATATTTTTTACCTCTAATACTGGTTCCATGTTTTTTCTCCCTTCTTTTTTCTTCATTTTACCGAGTTTTCGCCATTCGTGCCATCGATTTGGCTTACATTTTTCTTTCAAGAATGTAAGGTTAGTTCATTTCCAAATGACTATCCATTGGGAAGATAATTTCTAGCATAGTTCCTTCTCCTTCTTTGGAAACAATGCTAATTCCTAAACCGAAGTTTATCACAAAGTTTTTTACAAAGATACAAACCAAGTCCAGTGGATTTCTTCCCTATTCTGCCATTACTTCCGGTAAAGCCTTTGTCCCAAACACGGCTAAGTTCTGCTTTCGGAATTCCAATCCCATTATCTCGAATTTGTAAAATAACATTTTCTTTGTTTTTTCTTGCGCGGAAGGATATTTCTGCATTTTCTTCTCTGCGATACTTGATACTGTTTCGTACAATTTGGTTTAGGATAAAACCTGTCCATTTTGGGTCTGTGTATATCTTCTGTTCAATTTCTTCTGTTTGAATACGGATTTTGGACTCGATACAAGTTTGCTTGTTATGTTTAATGACATCATGCACAAGGTCTTTCAAATTTGTTGTGGTAATGCAATAGTCTTTTTCCACGGTGTTACTGCGTGCATAGAATAGGGCTTGTTCAACTAATTCTTCCATCTCAAACAGCTCTTCTTCAATGCTTTTCGTTACACTGCTTGGATTGTTTTCAATTATCATATGGCTGGTGGCGAGTGGTAATTTAATTTCGTGTATCCACAGTTCAATATATTCTTTGTATTCTTCTTGGCTTTGTTTATATCGGTTTACGTGCTCTAGCATAGATTTATTGGTTTCTTGTAAGACTTCTTTTAGAATTTTCGCATCTGAAAAACGAGCAGTTGGGATAGTTTCTACTACCAAAAACTTTTCTTCTAATTGTTCTAGATTTTTCTGCACATTTTCATAAAAACTTTTTGCCCTTGCATATTCCCATACCGTTCCAATGAAATAGCAGACTGGTATCATAAGAAAGATATATAGGCGGATAACCAGGTGCATTGGATAGACCAGTAGTAAAATTTGAATACTAATGGTAGCAAAGATTAAAAAACCTATGGTTTTTCGTCTGTCTTTTAGGTAATCTATGAAGTTCATGCGTTTTCCTCCTCTTCTTGCAATAAATATCCCTGTCCTCTTCTTGTTTCAATGATGTCTTTTAATCCGATGGTTTCTAATTTGTTGCGAAGCCTTGTCATATTCACAGTTAGCGTATTGTCGTCAATAAAGTTTTCACTATCCCATAAATCGTTCATAATATCTTCTCTGGAAACAATCTTTCCTCTTTTTCTGGCTAGAAACGTGAGGATTTTTAGTTCGTTTGCTGTTAGTTCTACCATTTGTCCATCTTTTTCTATCCTACTTTTGGCAATCTGAATACAAAAACTGCCACAATCTATCTTTTCTTTTTCCGTTTGCCCACTAGCTCTTTTTAAGATAGCCACCATTTTAGCAAGTAAGATTTGGGTGTGAAATGGCTTGGTTACATAGTGGTCGGCTCCATAATTCATAGAGATAAGTTCGTCCATCTCGTTATCTCGACTGGTTATCATAATAACAGGAATGTCTGTTTCTTTGCGTAGTTCTTTCAAAAGATAAATACCATCTGCATTTGGTAAGTTAATATCTAATAAAATGAGGTGGGCTGAAATCTGTTTGATTTGTTCTAGCACATTATGAAATTCCTCAATGGTTACCACTTCATAGCCATTATTCTCTAAAAAGATTTTTAGTTCCTTTCGTAGTTTCTCGTCATCTTCTATGATTAAAATTCTTTGCATCTTTCTTCTCCTTATTTTTTTGCCTTTATTATATCACAGGTAAGCAAAAAGTAACCTTACAAAATCGTAAGGTTACTTTTTCAATATTTTGTATTGTTTTTTTCCTTTTCCATCGTATAATAATTAGATAAGAAGTTAATTTTATCCGTAAGGAGGAACATTTATGATAAAAGAATTAGTTATGGAAGTTACTAGTACTCTTCCAGATAATGCAACTTTTGACGATATTATTGAAGCCATCTATCTCAGATTAAAAATTGAAGAAGGTATAAAAGCGGCTGAAAATGGTCAAGAACTTTCAACCAAAGAATTGATAGAGGAAATCCAAAAATGGTAATCAAGTGGACAATACCTGTCGTTAAAAATTTTCAAGAATATATTAATAAATCATATAGAAAAACACGAAAAATGGAATTTTTAGCACTTTTCGTGTTTTTTTCATATGTCTTATTGCTTATCTAGCCATTCATAATATTTTAGCAAATAGTCCCAACATCCTTGTTTATCTGTAATACCATCGTAGTTGTTTCGGATTTTTCTTGTTATCTCTTCTTGGTCTACCCATTTTACTTCTGCTACTTCTTCTGGTTGTAAGGTAAGTCGTGTTGTGTCAACTTCTTTTGTAGCAATATAGTATTCATTGAAATGTTTATTGATAATCGCGCCTTTTTCATTGATAGAGGTTGACGCACCAAGGAAAGTTATCTCTTTTGGGTCTAGTGTAATTCCTAGTTCTTCCTGACACTCACGGATAATGGCTTGAAAGCCAAATTCTCCTGCTAGCACATGACCGCCTGCTGTAATATCCCATAAATTGGGCCACAATTTCTTATTCGGGCTACGGCGTTGTAATAACACTTGTTTCTTGCCATTTAAGATAAATACCACAACTGCTTTATGCCAGATACCCTCTTGATGGCACTTTTCTCTTGTTTCCATTTTACCTGTGAAATTTCCTTTTTCGTCTAACACATCAAAATATTCTTCCAAACTATTTTTCTCCTTTTTCCATCCAATTTAATACATCTTGATACACTTTTTCTTTTCCAATTTCATTCAAAATTTCATGCCTCATTTTTGGATATAACTGATTGGAAATGTTGGTATATCCTAGATTTTTGAGAAAGTCTTGTGCTGCTATCCATGCTTCTTTGCTAAGAATAGTTGGGTCATCTGCTCCAGCGATAAAGAAAATGGGAAGTGTTTTGTTAGCCATACTCCAATTTTTCTTGCAATAGATTTCTTTGGAGAGCGTAAATAAGTTCTGAAAGCCATTTAAGGTAAAGACAAAACCGCATAAATCGGAAGCGTCATAGTCTGCTACTACCTTTTCATTACTACAAATCCAACTGTTTGGCGATGCTGGATTTTCCACTCCTTTGTTATAACTTGAAAAAGTTAAATTTTGAATGAGATTACTACGATAACGGTCTGAATGGAATACCTTTTGTATGCCAATGAGTGCAAGCGCTACGCCAACTAATTTGTTTTGACTTGGTGAGCCACAAACAATTAGTTTATCGATGGCATTATCATATTTCTTGATATACTTTCGTACCACCATAGAGCCCATACTATGTCCAAACAGAATAAGTGGTTTGTCTGGATATTGTTCTTTGATATAATCGGTTACTTGCTTCACATCTTCTACAATGTATTCTGCCTTTTTATCATAGAAATAGCCTAAATCATCTTTTTGGATAACACTTTTTCCATGCCCGCGATGGTCATGAATCATACTAACATAACCATTTTGTGCTAGAAACTCCATAAAGTCTACGTATCTTTCTTTGTTTTCTGCCATTCCGTGTGAAATTTGTACAATTCCCTTGATTTCTCCTTCTGGCATTACTTGTAGAGCAGATAAATCTAGACCATCTTGATTGGATGGTATGATAATTTCTTTCTTTTGCATACCAATACTCCTTTTCTAAAGTTCATAAATAAAACAGACTTCTGGATAAGTCTTATCTCCAATTTGGCTTTGTTTCTTGCCTTGTTTCTTTCCACCCATCTTGGTATAGAATTGATGGGCGGAAAGATTTTTCTGTAAGCACCAGATGATCATTCTGGTTTTGTGTTGTGCTTGAAATTCTTGCTTTACCGCAGAGAATAACGCAGTTCCAATTCCATGGTGTTTCCATTCTGGTGCTACATACAAAGCCGTTATCTCACAATCGATATCCGTTCGGTCTGGGCTAAATTGGTTATCTCCAACATAACGGCAAAATCCGACTACTTTTTCGCCTATCTTGGCAACTAAAAAGCCATTTAATTGGTAATCTTTTTCTCGCTTTTGTTGGTCTTTTTCGATACTTAAGTTATCTAAGAAGTAATCGTCAATTATTCCTCGATAGGCAGTCTTCCACCCTTCGATACGAATTCTAGCAACTTCTGGTAAATCTTCTTTTTGAACCCTTTGCACCTGTATTTGTTCCATTTTTTCTCCTCTTCTAGAAAGTAATTCTTTGTGCAATCCAGTTTTGTAATTCTTCTATTTTTACTCTTTCTTGTTCCATGGTATCACGGTCGCGAACGGTTACACAGCCATCCTCTAAGGTGTCAAAATCTACGGTTACACAATATGGTGTACCAATTTCGTCTTCTCTACGATAGCGTTTACCAATGCTTCCTGCTTCGTCATAGTCACACATAAAGTCTTTTGTAAGCATATCATATACTTCATTTGCTTTTTCACTTAATTTCTTGGATAATGGCAATACTGCTACTTTATATGGTGCAAGCGCTGGGTGTAAGTGTAATACGACACGGGTATCTCCTTCCGCAATTTCTTCTTCATCATAAGCATTGCATAGGAAAGCAAGTGTTACACGGTCTGCTCCAAGTGATGGTTCGATTACATAAGGTACATATTTTTCGCCTGTTTCTTGGTCTAAATAGATCATATCTTCTTTGGCATGGTTCATATGTTGTGTTAGGTCATAATCGGTTCGGTCAGCAATTCCCCATAATTCGCCCCAACCAAATGGGAAAGCAAATTCAATATCTGTGGTTGCTGCACTATAAAATACAAGTTCCTCTTTGGAATGATCTCTTAGGCGAATATTCTTTTCTTCAATTCCTAGATTTAGTAACCAATTTTTACAGAAATTCTTCCAATATTTATGCCATTCTAGGTCGGTTCCTGGTTGGCAGAAAAATTCTAGTTCCATTTGCTCAAATTCTCTTGTGCGGAATGTGAAATTTCCTGGTGTAATTTCATTACGAAAAGCCTTTCCAATTTGTGCAATACCAAAAGGCATTTTCTTTCTCGTCGTACGAAGTACATTTTTGTAATCGACAAAAATACCTTGTGCGGTTTCTGGTCTTAGATAGATTTCTGCTTTTGCATCTTCGGTTACGCCTTGAAATGTTTTGAACATTAAGTTGAATTTACGAATATCCGTAAAGTTTAATTTTCCACAGTTTGGACAGGTAATTTGATTGTTTTGAATAAATTCAATCATTTCTTTATCGGTCATACCATCTGCTATCATATCTTTTCCAGCATTGTGTGCCCATTCTTCAATGAGTTTGTCTGCACGATGTCTTGTTTTACATTCTTTACAGTCAATTAGTGGGTCTGAGAAACCACCTACGTGTCCAGATGCTACCCAAGTTTCTGGGTTCATTAAAATGGCTGCGTCAAGTCCAACAATGTCTTTTTGCTCTTGGATAAATTTCTTTCTCCATAATGCTTTTACATTGTTTTTGAGTTCCACACCAAGAGGACCATAATCCCAAGTATTGGCAAGACCTCCATAGATTTCTGAGCCAGGATAAATATATCCTCTCGTCTTGCATAAGTTCACGATTTTTTCCATTGATTCTACCATTTTATACCTCCTTTTCTATTTGCTAGGAAATTTCGGTAAAATCAAAAAAACTTTCCTTCCTAGCAAATGCTAGGGACGAAAGTTACATTCCGCGGTTCCACCCTAATTAACAACAAGTTTTTCTTCTTGTTATTCTCTTTCTCATCTTGTGCTCCAAAGTTCCCCATACCCTTCTTGGTTATTGGCTTTTCAGCAACCGCCAACTCTCTGCTACCGTTCAGATACTTTTTCTTCTTCACTGCACTTTATGGAAAAGATTTTATCACTTTTTCCAAATGTTGTCAAGGAATTTTTTTATGCCAAAGGCGACAGAGTGTATTAAACTCTGTCGCCCTTGGCTAACCCTTGTATTACTTGGGCTTTTTCTTATTTCATTTCTTCAGTAAACTTTTTCTCGCAGTATGCTTTCAGGGATAAATCCACTCGGTTAAATGGCTCGATTGCCGGAGCATGTTGTAACTGTTCTTGCCCCATGGCACACGCGATGTTCCACATCATTTCCTCGTCGAACTGCTTTTTCTCTTCCTCCGTAGATAATATGAGGAGTTGGTTTTCTCCCGCAAATAGCCCTTCCAAATATTTCGGCACCACGTTGAG
>CANSOY010000042.1 GCA_947648765.1 uncultured Clostridium sp. | reverse complement strand
TTCTGACAAATTCATTATCTCACGAAGAAATTATGCGCCAGGACAAAATGGTCAAAAGAAAATGTATCTTTCTGAATATGGTACCCTATTAAGAGTAAAACAAAAAACAAAATCTTTCTATGGAGTAGCTGAAAAACAATTCAGAAAATATTTTGAAATGGCTTCTAATAGCAGAGGAAAAACTGGTGAAGTTTTACTTCAAATACTAGAAAGCAGACTAGATAATGTTGTATATCGTTTAGGATATGGAAGTTCAAGAGCACAAGCAAGAATGTTAATTACACATGGTGCTTTTGAAGTAAATGGACAAAAAGTAGATATCCCATCTTACTTAGTAAAAGCAGGAGATGTTGTTACAGTAAGAGAAATCCGCAAAGACAATGGAGCAATCAAAGCAAATGTAGAAGCAAATTCTGCAAGACCTGTTCCAGAGTGGTTAGAAAAGGATGTTAAGAACTTAAGTGGAAAAGTAGTAAGATTAGCTTCAAGAGAAGAAGTTGACATTCCAGTAGAAGAACATTTAATAGTAGAGCTTTACTCTAAATAATAGTCTATAGTTTGTAAAATGAGGGAGTCCTCATAATTATTAGGAGGTAAAAATGATTGAATTTGAAAAGCCAAATATTAAATGCTTAGAAATCGATAACGAAAAGAATTATGCAAAATTTGTATGTGAGCCTTTAGAAAGAGGTTATGGAGTAACAATTGGTAATTCTTTAAGAAGAATTCTTCTTTCTTCTTTACCTGGATGTGCGATTACAAGTGTTAAGATTGATGGTGTACTTCATGAATTTACAACCATACCAAATGTAAAAGAAGATGTACCAGAAATCGTTGTAAACATCAAGGGTGTTCGATTAAAGTCAGATGACAACGAAGAAAAAGTTCTTCGTATCGACTTTAAGGGAGAAGGAGAAGTAACAGCAAAAGATATTATTACAGATGGAACTGTCGAAGTATTAAATCCAGATTTACATATTGCTACTGTTTCAGCTGGAGGTCATTTGAAAATTGAAATGACTGCTGACCGTGGCAGAGGATATAATACTGCAGAAAAGAATAAAAAGGCAGATCAACCATTAGGCGTACTTCCAATTGACTCAATCTACACTCCGGTAAAAAAGGTAAACTATGCAGTTGAAAACACCAGAGTAGGACAAAGAGTAGACTATGATAAATTAACAATTGAAGTATGGACAGATGGAAGCTTAAAACCTTATGAAGCATTAAGTTTAGCAGCAAAAGTTATGACGGAACACTTAGAATTATTCATTGACTTATCCGAAGCAACCAAAAATACACAAGTTATGATTGAAAAAGAAGAGTCAAAGAAAGAAAAAGTTTTAGAGATGTCAATCGAAGATTTAGAATTATCTGTTCGTTCTTTCAACTGCTTGAAGAGAGCAGGCATTTCTACCGTAGAAGATTTAGCGAATAAATCTGAAGCAGATATGATGAAAGTTCGTAACCTAGGAAAGAAATCTTTAGACGAAGTAACCAACAAATTACATTCTTTAGGATTAGATTTCTCGAAAGAAGAAGAGTAATCCAAATCGAATAAAAGGAGGGAAATTACAGTGGCAACCAATCGAAAATTAGGTAAAACTACAGATATTAGATTAGCAATGCTAAAATGCCAAGTTACTGATTTACTATTATATGGTAAGATTGAAACAACGGAAGCAAGAGCAAAAGAAGTAAAAGCAATTGCAGACAGTATCATTTCACTTGCTGTAAAAGAAAAAGATAACTTTGAATTAGTAGACGCTAAAGTTGTAAAAGCAAAATTAGATTCAAAGGGAAATAAAGTAACAGAACTTGCAAAGAGTAAAAATGGCAAAGAATATCAAAAAGTTGTAAAAGAAACAACAACAGAACAAAGACAAAAAGATATGCCATCTAGATTAAATGCTAGAAGAAAAATGATGAAAACGATTAACAAAGTAAAAGATGCTGATGGAAATTCAGTAGATTTAATTGCAAAGTTATTCAATGAAATTGCTCCAAAATATGAAGGAAGAGTTGGCGGATACACACGTATCATTAAGGCTGGACCTCGTAAGGGAGATGCTGCAGAAGTAGCAATTCTAGAATTAGTTTAAGAAGAGATAAAAGAAGATTGATATATGAGTCAATCTTTTTTTAATTCACATAAAATTCTGCTTAGGAATACAATACCATAAGGAGGTAAAGATATGGCTACTTTCTTATGCAACGCTATTTTATGGATATTAGCCCTTTATGGTTTGTTTGAAATTACAAAAACAATTTTCTGGATTTGTACATATACAAGACAAAAAGCAGATGGTATTTATGTTATCTTTGCTGTGAAAAATCAAGAGGAAAGACTAGAAGGATTTATGCGAACCTTCCTTTTCCGTTTGCTTTATGGGAAGGAAGAAAATATTAAAGAAATTATGATAGCAGACTTAGACTCAACAGACCATACCTATGAGGTTGCAACAAAACTAGAGGCTGAGTACGATAATATCTCTATTCGCAAATGGAGAGAGTGCAAAGAAATCTTAGACGAAATTGATGGATAGTGGGCGGAAATACAGACTGCCTGCTATTTTTTAGGCAAAAAAGACTGCAAAATAAATCATATAGCAAGATAGAAATAAAAAGTATACCAATCGGAATAAAACTTTACCAAATTAAAGTGAAAGTGATATAATAACCAAAAAAGATAGGAGAGATAGAAATGAAAAATAAATTTGTAGAATATCCAAAATGCTCTACTTGCCAAAAGGCAAAGAAATGGTTACAAGAAAATAACGTGGAGTTTGAGGATAGAAATATTGTAACAGAAACACCAACGGTAGCAGAACTAACAGAGTGGATGAAAAGAAGCAGACAAGAAACGAAAAAGTGGTTTAACACAAGCGGATTAAAATATAAAGCAATGAACTTGAAAGAAAAGTTGACGACCATGACAGAGGAAGAAAAGATTGCACTGCTTGCAAGTGATGGGATGTTAATCAAAAGACCAATATTCGTAACCGATACACAAGTGCTCATTGGATTTAAGGAAGAGGAATGGAAAACAAAGATAAAAATGTAAAAAATTAACATTTTCAAGAGAAAAGCATTGTGTTTTGTTTGAAAATATTGTAAAATATTACCAACCTTTCCGGAAAGGTAAACTTGAAAGAAAGGAGGGATAGATATGACAACGGGGTATGATGTAATCTTGAAACTGATTGAAATGCTACTAGCAGAAAAAGAAGAAAACTTCCAATTAAGACAAGAGAACCCAAAGGAGAAAGACTAATACATAGTCGAAATAGGGAGAAATCTACACTTCTCCCTATTTTTTTAGACAAAAAAATAGTATGTACAAATTCTACACTATTTGTACATACTGGCATAGATATGACAAGTTATGATAAGAAGACATTTCGCTTTCGCTACTATATATATTACCATAGAAAAATTGCTTTGTCAACACGAAATGGAAAAATATTACAGGTAATACAAAATCCCAAAGAACACCTTGAAAGATACTCCTTTTTTTGATACACTGTTGCAAGAGGAAAGAAGAGGATTTACGTTGGAAATTGTAGGAGAAATTGTAGAGATTATCTATAAAAATGAAATGAATAGTTACACCATTGCTGTATTGCAAAATGAGCAAGAAGAAATCACCATTGTTGGATATTTGCCTTTTGTTAATCAAGGAGATTATCTAAAAGTAGTGGGAAAGAAAGTAGAACATCCAGATTATGGAGAGCAAATTAAAATTGAAACCTTTGAAAAAGTAATGCCAGAAGGCTTGGATGCTTTGGAAAAGTACCTAGCCAATGGAACCATAAAAGGAATTGGACCTGCTACTGCAAGGAAGATTATTCAAGAATTTGGCGAAGAAACGATATATATCTTAAAAGTAGAGCCACAAAAACTTAGTAAAATTAAAGGGATTAGCAAAGATAAAGCATTGGAAATTTCCAAAAGTTTTATCGAAAACTGGGAATTGTGGCAATTAGTTGGCTACTTAGATAAATTTGGACTAGGAGCCCAAAGTGCACAAACGGTTTATGAAAAATTGGGAGAGCATGCGATTGAAGAAATCGAGAAAAATCCATATATCCTATTAGAGGTAGCCAATAAAGTAGACTTTATGCAAATTGATCAAATGGCATTAAAAGCAGGAATTGACAAGCGTAATATCGACCGTATTAAATCTGGTATTCGCTATGCCTTGTTACGAGCAAGTTATAATGGGAATTGTGCGGTACTAGAAGGAAATTTGTATTTCTTTACCAAAGATTTACTACAAATTGAAGAAGAATATGTGGAAGATGGTATGATTGACCTAAAAGCAAAAGAAGAAATTGTAATCGAAACAAGAGAAGATGATGGGGACATTCAAAAATGGGTGTATCTTTCTTCCTACTATAAAGCAGAAAAACAGATTGCAGAAAACATTTTGAAACTAAAAAAAGCAGAAAACATGAAATATCGCAAAACCTGGAAAAAAGCATTAAAAGAATATGAAAAAAATTCTGAAATGGAATTATCCGAAAAGCAAAGAGAAGCAGTAGAAGCCATCAATGAGCAAAATGTTTGCATTATTACAGGAGGACCTGGTACTGGAAAAACTACGATAATTAAAACAGTTATTGATTTATATCTAGCAGATGGGAAAAAGCCAGTTCTATGTGCACCAACAGGAAGAGCAGCCAAAAGAATGACAGAAACAACAGGCTACGAAGCCAAAACATTACATCGATTACTAGAATTAGGCAGTATTGAAACTGAAACGAGCACACCCAATATGGAGCAAGATGTAGCACCAATTGATGCAGATTTAATTATTGTGGACGAGATGTCTATGGTAGATGTATTTCTCATGAACTATTTACTAAAAGCCGTGTATCCGGGAACCAAACTCATTTTGGTAGGAGATATTGACCAACTACAATCCGTTGGACCAGGGAGCGTGCTAAAAGATTTAATAGAGTCTGGACAAATTGAAACGGTTGTATTAAACAAAGTATTCCGCCAAGCAGCACAAAGTAGAATTATTATGAACAGCCACGAAGTGAATGAGGGCAAAACTTTTGTGGGCAAAACCTATGATAAAGATTCTTTGGAAGACTTTTTCTATCTAGCCGAAGGTTCTAAGGAAAAGATTTTAGACAATGTACTGTCATTATCCAAAGAGCGACTAAAGAAATATGGCGACTATGACTTTTTCAAAAATATCCAAGTCATTACACCAACCAAAAAAGGGGAGCTTGGCACAAAGGAACTCAATAAAAGTTTGCAAGAACATTTGAACCCAAAGGAAAATGGTAAAAAAGAAAAAACAATCGGAGCCGCTATTTTCCGCCAAGGGGACAAGGTCATGCAAGTCAAAAACAATTATGATATTTATTGGGAAAAGCGAAACCAATTTGGAGATGTGGAAAACGGAAAGGGAATTTTCAATGGAGAGTTTGGTATCCTAACATCCATTGATGAGCAAGCCAAAATGATAAAAATTCGTTTTGATGACGATAAAGTAGCATGGTATCCCTTTAATGAAATGGATCAAATTGAACATTCCTATGCCATCACAGTTCATAAATCGCAACGGAAGTGAATTTGATGTGGTAATCCTACCTCTCACACAGGCAGCACCAATGCTACTAACCAAAAACTTACTCTATACAGCTATGACAAGAGCCAAAAAGTTACTCATTGTAATCGGCAGTAGCAGTATTATTCAATTTATGATTCAAAATACAGAAGTGAAAAAAAGAAATACGGGGCTAAAATATAAGTTGGAAAAACTGGGGGACTAAGAAAGAAGGAATCTTGAAAGTAACCGACCAACTCTTAAACTTAATATTTCCAAGCACTTGCGGCGTATGTGGCAAAATTGCAAAAGACTATTTATGCCCAAGATGTAAAGGAAAACTACAAGAAATACAGACGATAAAAAAGCAAATTAAAATCAGGCAGGAGGAGGACTATGTTCTTCTTTCTGTTTTTTCCTATCAAGACCGAATTCGAGAACTGTTATTAAATTTCAAATTTCATGATGAAGCATACCTAGCAAAAATGTTTGCCAAAATTCTGACGGAAAATGAAAAAATATGTAGATTTTTGAAAAGTTATGATATAATAATTCCAGTGCCAGTCTATTTCACGAAAAAGTGGAAAAGAGGCTATAACCAAACAGAACAAATCGCAAAAGAAATGCAAAAGCAAATCCGAGAATTGTCCTTAGAAATTCGGGAATTTAATCAAAACGAAAAATACGAAAAGACAAAGTTCACTCACAAGAGCAGAACGAAAATTGAATTTGCGAAACGCATATAAAGTAAGAAAACCAGACAAAATATACGATAAGAAAGTGTTACTCCTAGACGATATTTATACCACACGGAAGTACGGTAAAAGCGTGCATACAACCTTTACGAGAAGCAGGAGCCACACAAATCGGTGTCTTGGTAATCGCAAAAGATTAACAAAGATGGGAGAAAAGTTTTGGAAGATTTAGTAGAAAGTATCTTAGATTATATACGAAATGATTATACCGATTACGCAATTATGATAAACGGTGAGTGGGGAAGCGGAAAAACCTACTTTTGGAACCACAAAATTCGTAGAAGAATTGAAAGTTTGCAAATTAACGGAAGAAAGTTTACCACCATTTATATGTCTTTGTATGGTATTTCAAACCTAGAAGAGATTAGCAAAAAAATCTTCATGGAAACTACACAAGTATTGGACAGAACTGTGCGTAAATATATGGATGCCAATGGACAAAAGACCATTCCAGAGTATGCGAAAACAGGACTCGATATGGCAAACTTCTTTGGTGTTGCCCAAAATGGAGAAAAAATAGATTATGCAGACTTCTTCTCAACAGACGATAAAGTATTGTGCTTCGACGACTTAGAGAGAGCCAATGTAGATGTTATCGATATTCTAGGATATATCAATAACTATGTAGAACATGACCATATCAAGACCATTATTATCTGTAACGAGAAAGAATTATCCACCAAATTTAAGAGTAACAACCTAGAAATGAAGACTTTTATTGCAACCTATTTATTGGACAAACAAGGCGATTTAGGTATCAAAACAGACAAGCCAATCGTAGAGCGTATTCGTGATGAAATTGAATATGTTTTTGATAAAGCAAACGACTACGAAAGAATTAAGGAAAAACTCATTGGAGAAACCTTTGAATATGCACCAGAGTTTAACTATATTATCAATGGACTTTTGATGCGTTATGAAAATTATCCAGATTTAATTCGTTTCCTTCGTGAAAATACCAACTTTATTATTTCTACTTTCAATAAGAGTGGAACGAGAAACCTAAGAATTTTGAAACATGCCTTAAATGACTTTAAGAAAATTTTTGATATGGTAAATAAATTCTATCCAAATACCAACCATCGTATTTTGCAAACGATGCTAATCTTTACTATCGCAATTTCTTTCGAAATTAAAGCTGGTAAGATTACGAAAGATAAGTTTGTTAACATTGAAACCAACGAAGAATATAAGGCAATCTTAGTTTCTTCTAGGGTATTTATGGACAACCGCCAATTCTATATCAAGGAATTCGATAACAATTATTACTATAACTTCAAAGCAGAATATCGTTTCTTCAAATTTATTGAAATCTATATTCGTACGAGAATTTTTGATATGAAAGTGTTTAAGGAAAACATGGAAGTGATTATCAATACCATTGATACAGACAAACTTCCAGCCTATAAAAGACTACTTACCGAAGAGTATTGGAAAATACCAGATGACCAATTCGACCATATTATTAACGAGATTGTGGATGATGTGCGAAACGGAAACATTGAACTAATCCAGATTGTAAAAATCTATGCGTATTTTGTGTATTTCATTAAAAGAGGTCTGATACCACACGATTTAAGAACCATCCGAACGCTATTTTTCAATGGTATGAATGTTGCGTCTTTAACCTCTACTTACTGTGATAACGTAGAAGAGCAACTATCTGAAATTGGAGTAGAAGATGTCGAAGAAGAGATGGCAGAAATCATTGTCCATTTCAATAGCATCAACGAAAAATTGAAAGACAAAATGTACATTGGAAAAGCAGAAGAAATCTTTAAGTGTATTCCAATTAAAATGGAAGAGTTTTATGACCAATTTGACCAAGAGTGCATGAATGTTCCAATCTTCAAATATTATGATACCTTCCAAATGTTCCAAAGAATTTCTTGTGCAAGCAATGAAGATATTGTAACCATCAAAGAAAAATTGGCAGACCGTGTAGAACGCTACCATGACGAGATTGCACCAGAAATGCCAAACATCTTGAAACTAAAACAAATCATAGACGATTATGTACAAGGCAAAGAAACTTCGATTAAGATTGTTATGTTGCAGGAATTTTCAAATGAATTAGAAAATATTTTATCAAAATACAAACCGGAACAAGCAACCAAGGAAGTAAGACCACAAAATGGATAAAGAGAAAAAGCAAATGAAATGACGGAATGTTCCTAGCATTTTGTTTGCTTTTTTGAAACAAAGGAGGAAACGACTATGAAACCATACATCGGCGTTATTGTATATATTCTATTTATCTTTTGGGAGATTTTGCTGTTATGGCGTTATCTCAAAATGATAAAAACAAAAAAATATGAACCACGCATTAAGTCAGACCACAAAGAAGAGCCACTGCAAATTCAGTACACACCAGATGAAATTGCACATATGTTATCCATAGAAAAAGGAAACTATTTTTCGGAAAGCATGGCAAAAGTGAATTCTGTTCTTCTTCTTATGCTATTTGCCAAAGGAAACTTAGGACCAAAGATTGAAGGAAGCGGACAGTTACGACGTTTGCAAGTTGTAGATCCAGAAAAAACAAAAGAAGATACACCAAATGAACAAGAAGTGATGTACTTGTTCCAAAATGAGCAAGAAAAATGCCAGCCAGAAAAGTTACATATGAAAGATGTGAAGTGGAAAGTATTTTCCTACCAAAATGTACGAACTACAGCACAAGCCATCAATGAAAGATTAAAGGAAAACTTACGTAAAAAGAAATTGCTGAATAAGACAGCCTTTGAAACCATCGATAAAATTTCAAAAGAGGTATTTGTTAACTTTGTTCTTATGTTTGTGGCTTATGGAGTTACCTATTGGTCATACATTCCAACCATGACAGGAATGTTTATCGCAGCAGTATTTACTGTATGCAATATGGGACTAGGCTTTTGGGCGAAAAAGAGAATTAGTCGCTATACCAAAAAAGGAATGGACGAACTAGCCAAAATCCGAATTTTTGGTGATGCTCTAATCGATAGTATGAGTGAAGCGGAAGAAGATACGAAATATCAAATGGTAGAACAATTTTATCCATATGCGTATGCACTGGGAAGACAAAGAGAAATGCTAAGTCTGGTTGACGAAAAAATGTCGAAAAAGCGTTATCCATTTGCTTATCTGGTAAAAAACACCAACTTCTTAAAAGAAATCCAAGATATTGAAAAATCCAACCAATTCAAACTAAGAAAAATATATTAAGGAGTTTTCATGAAAGAAACGAAAACAAAAAAGAAGAGGGGATTGCTTTTACTAGCAATTCCCCTTGTTGTTTTAATTGTAATCCTTACCATTTGGCGCTTACCGAAAAAGCAATATGAAGCCAAAGATTTTCAAATTCCAGTATTAAAAAGCCAAACAGATAAAGACCAAGATGGAATTGATGATTACACAGATATTTTGCTAGGAGCTCGTGCAGAAGCTAAACGAAAGCCAACCTATCATAGTGCATATTATGCAGGAGGCTATCCGCCTGAAACCGAAGGCGTTTGTACTGATGTCATATGGATAGCCTTTCAAGACGCAGGATATAACCTAAAAGAAATGGTGGATACAGATATTCGGAGAGAGTGTCCATTCGTATCCAAGAGTGAACCAAAAGCCAGATCCGAATATAGACTTTCGCCGTGTTCCAAATCTAAAGGTATATTTTGAACGAAATGCCATAACGCTAACCAATAATTTAGATGAAATAGCAGAATGGCAACCAGGAGATATTGTTACTTTTGAAACCATGCACATTGGTATCATTTCAGATAAAAGAAATAAAAAGGGAATACCATATTTAATCCATAATGCAGGACAACCAAATCGAGAAGAAGATGTGTTAGAAGCATGGAATGTATGGCATCCAATTTCAGGGCATTTTCGTATGCCATAAGAGGGGAGAAAAAGATATGTCAAAAGGAGAGAAAATAGGGATAATTGTTTTAATAGGAGCAGTGCTAATTGCATTTGCGATAGCACTGACATGGGATGTAATTGGACCAGGAATAATAAGAAAGTTGCCAAGAAATATTAACCAAGTAAAAATGGAGTTCAAAAAAGGGACATTGACTACAGAAGGAGCAACGATTATTATTAACGACCATAATGCCTATCATTTTTCATATTCTCCAGAAGAATTTTACTTACAAAAAAGAGAAAATGGCAAATGGGAAAAGATAAAGTGGCTGGAATTTGAGGGCAGATATAATCCAGCGTTAATTCGTTATGGAGAACATTCTTCTCCGAGTGAAGAAAATCCAATCGAAATGAAAATAAATTGGAAAGGTTGCTATGAAAAACTAACTGAAGGCATATATCGCTTAGTTATAGAGGTAAAGGATGAAAATGATGGAAACAAAGAATATGAAAAGTATCTATATTTCCAAGTAATTGAAAGTATGAAAGTAGATAAGGAAACAGGAGAGCGAACAGTAGAAACTTTTGCTGTTGAAAAGACAAAAGAAGAAGCAGAAGCCATATCCAAAAGCAAGATTTCTATAACAAATGCGACAGTAGAAAATCAAGAGATGCCCAAAAATGTAGATGGACCATATGACAATCCGGGAACACCAAGGGATATTGCAAAAGTAAAATTAGTTTTCAAAAGCGGAACTCTCACGAATAAAGGAGCAACCATTTATATTTATGATAATAACGATTATCATTTTGCCTATCACGAAGACTTTGAAATAGAAAAAAGAGAAAATGACAAGTGGCAAAAAGTACCGCATGACCAAACTAAGGCAGTAAATGGAATGATACCTGGATTTGGTGAAATTGGAGTTAGACCAAGTGCAAGAAATCCAATGGAAATGGAGCAAAATTGGGAAAGATTTTATGGAGAGTTACCAAGTGGAACTTATCGTCTTAAAAAGAAAATACAGGACGAAAATGACGGAAACAAAGAATATGAGATATATGGATATTTCAAAGTAACTAGAGTGGCAATGATTGCAATACCATCAGGAGAAGAAGAAAGTCCTCGTTATCCAACGCACGAGATAACACAAAGAGAAGCGGAGGAAACCGAAGAAGAAAGAAAAGAAAGGGAGAACGGTAGAGTACCTATACAAGGAGCAAATATATATTCGGGAATAGGAATTATACCAGGAACAGATACTGGAGGGGAGTCTGAATGAAAATTTGACAAAAAAACAGAAGACTCTTGTTTTTTTAGAGGCAGTGCTAGAATAGATTTATGAAATAGAAGGAGGAGAAAAATATGTGGAAAATGAAATTAAAAACTTGGCAAGCAGTTGTTATTATTGTATTAGTTCTTGAAACAGCATTTCTTATTTGGGCGGGCAATCTTATGCGAAAAGCAATCATAATTGATGAGCTGAACGATCAAATCGAAGGACATAACAGAGATCCATACATTTATTCTAAGAGAGAAACAAGTCAAGGAATTAGTGAACAATGGCAAAAACTAGAGAAAAGAAAATTTGTGGGTACCTTGAAGAATAAAAATAAAAAAACGAATATTTTAATTTCTGGACCAAAAGGACAGGCAGCAGGAAGAGATGTCCATGGGATATCAAGTGGTATGAAGAAGAAAATGGAAAAAAGACAGTACGCACCGTTAAATCATCAGGACTTATGGGAGATGTTGTAGATAATTATTTCTTATATAATGCTGGGGGTATTAGAGGAACAATTTGGTATGCAAATCATACAAAAGTTGCTACCAAAAAAGTAGATGGAAAAGTTTGCTATGTAGTAACCGCTTATCCTCAAAGGTATGAGGCGTTGGATTATCCAAATATACGACTAGATGAAACAGCAAAGAAAGTAAAATTTTATTTTGAAAAAGAAACTGGACTACCACTAAAATGTGAGGAAGAGTACGATAGTGGAACAGAAACCATAACTTATGGATATAAATTTGATGTAGTATCAGATAGTATTTTTCAAGAATTACAAGGTTATGAGGAAGTAAAATAAGAAAGAAAAACAATCCTTTTGAAATTTTTTTGAAAGGATTGTTTCTTTTTTTGAAAACTTGTGATATAACTAAAGCACGAACAAAAGAGAGGAGAAAAATATGAAAGAAAAGAAAATGAAATTATGGACACTGATTGTTATAGTGATACTTCTTGTGATTGCTATTTTTGTGGGAATGTTTGCAAGAAAGATTAGTATTCTAAGCAATTTGGATAAAAAGATGGAAAGTGCTAATGAAGCAAAAAATTTATCGGTAAAAATTGTATCGCAGAACCAAACATCGACTAGATACAGAAAAGATAACAAAGTAAAATTTGTTACACCAAGCAATACAACGATTGTAGATACGAGAGGAACACTAGCAACATTATATCTATACAAAGAAGAAAACGGAAAGAAGATTGTACAAAAGACAGACAATCTAACCGTTCATATTACGATGCTTGAAAACTGTGCAGATTTAGTACAAGATACGTTATCTGACCAAATTCAACTTGCTCGTAGCACTAAAATTTCTTCCCAAAACGTAGATGGAAAAGCATGCTATGCTTTAACACAAAAAGCAAAGTCTGGATATCCATCTTGGCTATTCCCAGAAGGATGTGAAAGTGTAACTTTCTATGTAGAAAAAACAACTGGATTACCAATTAAGCGAGTAGTTCAAAATATTGATAAAACACAAGATGTTATGATATTTGAATATTCTTTCAATACGGTAACGGATGAAGATATGAAAGCATTAGAGGGATATGAAGAAGTACAACAAACCATAGAAGAATAAGAAAAAAGGCTCAGAAAATATTTGAACTTGTCAATAAAAAGTAGACACAAAAAACTTAATTAAACCCTGATTGGA
>CANSOY010000041.1 GCA_947648765.1 uncultured Clostridium sp. | reverse complement strand
GATAATGAGCACGACTATTGTTACTAGTCATACCTTATATACGGTTTTCTGTTCGATTTCTTTCCAAAAAGACTACATGATACAACAACAAACAGACAAATGGTTGTCGTTTTTCCATTTGCCTGTTTGTTGCTTTTTATCTACCTTTGTCGCATTTTGTCTTTCTTACTTTTTTTACCAGTTTTTCTTGTCTTTGTTTCCATTTTATGGTATATTCTGTCTGGGTTATTTTTACTCCTCTTATTGGTAGGTGTATTCATCAGCAGTTGCTCTGCTGGTCAACAGTAACAACTGTTGATAAACTGCACCTACTATCCGCAGTTTAACTTGTACGAAAGAGGAGGTGATTGGATTGTCAACTGAGTTTATCGCTGTTGTATTTCTTGGTGCGGCTTTGGTTGTTTTAGCCACTGGGTGTGTTGTTGCATTACTTGCAAGCCTTGGCTTCCATACATATCTAAAAGCACAAGACAACAAGAAAAAGATTGAAGTTCGCACTAAGAACTCCAATCTCAAATAACCCAATGAGGTAAGGAATAATTTCCTGCCTCTTTTTTATGTCTTTATTTTACCATGTCTTTTTTTCTTTGTCAAACACTTTTCCAGTTTTTGTATGCTATCTCATAAAAAAATCGGAGACTTCTTGCCTCCAATTTTTATCCGTTCTTATTTTGTGATTGACAAAATCTTATATTTCATAATGCCTGCTGGTGCTTGCACTTCAACTACTTGATTTTTCTTAGAACCAAGTAAAGCCACTCCAATCGGCGACTCATTTGAAATCTTATTAGCGGCTAAGTCTACTTCTGTCGAACCAACGATGGTGTACAAACATTCTTCGTCAAATTCCATATCTAGCACTTTGACGGTATTTCCTACTTGAACTGTCTTTGTATCTATTTCGGACTCGTCGATTACTTTCGCGTGTCTAATCTTGTTCTCTAACTCTGTTATTTTTGCTTCGTTTGCTGCTTGTGCAGATTTTGCTTCATCATATTCTGAATTTTCCGATAAATCGCCAAATCCTAATGCTATCTTAATTCTTTCCGCGATTTCAGCTCTTTTTTCTGTACGAAGAGATTCTAATTCCGCTTCTAGTTTATCGTAGCCTTCCTGTGTTAATAATACTTCTTTATCGTCCATATTCGTCCCTCCTTCTTGCAAATTGTAGACTACAATATAATCCAGTTTTTGATTTTTGTCAAGATTTTAACAAAGATTTATATTCCTTTTCGTCAATTCTCCCGTTAATACCTTGCAAATATCGCACGTTTACAGCGTCTTTCTTCATTTTTTGCCACGCTTCTTCCAAATTCAATTTTTCTTCCAACTGTGCGATATAGATTTCTTCTGGCGAAAACTGCGACAGCATTGGGTTTTCTTGCACTAGATTGGTGCAAAATCCAATGACAAAAAGCCCATTAAAAACTTGCTCCAATTCTGGATTTTTCTCTTTCAGATAAATGATTACTGCATTTTGATTTAACTTAAATTTCTTCAATTCCTCATTGGAAAAATCCACATTGATTACTAAATCTGCTTTTGCCAAACTCTTACGATAATTGCGACTGTAGATTACATTAGTAATGTCTTCTTGCTCTAATCTTTCAATCCATCTTGTATAATATTTCATATTCTTAGATAGAATATGCACTACTTTATATTCTCTTGCAAAACAGGCTAAAATTTCTTTCATTTCTCTAGAATATTCATTGACCAAAAAATATACATCCGCATTTTCTTTTTGCCTTCCTTGACATTGCAAGATATATGCAATTTCTTCTTGTAGGAAGCATCTCCCTACTTTCTTTTTCCACTCTCCCTGCTCACTTGCAAAATATTCTTCCCCAAAATATTCTTGTGCCTCTTTGGAAAACACCAATTTTGAGATTTTATCTCGTTTTCGGATGACTTCTATCTTCTGTGCTAGCCTCTCTTTTTTTCTGCCTCGTGGCAATGCTAGTAATTCCACTTCTTCGGCTATTTCTTGCACTTCTATCTTTTTCCATAGTTCCTTTACTCTTTCCCATAACCCGTTCTTGCTCTAAGCAAAACTGCACATACAAAGTCTTCATTTTTTGCTCTCCTTTTTCCTTATCTATATGCTTTTTTCTTTTTTGTATGACTTTTGTTTTTTGGTTGTTTTTCCAAAAATCCTATGGTAAAATATCTCTAGTATAAAAAAGGAGAAAAAATATGGACGAAGAAAAAAATGAAAAAATAGACCAAGAAATCCCTGTACCAGAAGAAACCGTTGCAACATCAGAAGTTCCACAAGAGGTAAAAACCGAAGAGGCTTTTGATGCAAGTACCTTTACGCCAACTTCTCGTAGAAGCAAAAAGAAGAAAAAGAAAAATCCAATTTTGAAAATTCTTCTCATTTTATTCTTACTTGCTGTTCTTATTTTGGGTGGTGCTTATCTCTTCTATACCTCTTCCTTAAAGCCAGTTTCAAAGGAAGACAAAGAAGTGATTGTAACCATTGATAAAGGTTCTACCGTTACAAAAATTGCTGAAACATTGGAAGAAAAAGGTGTTATTCGTAGTAGCTTGGTATTCCGCCTTTATGCAAAACAACACAAAATATCCAACATGCAAGCCGGCACATATAAACTCAATACCAATATGGAAGTGGATCGTATTTTAGACATGCTCAGTGGTGGTTCCAAATATTATCCAGATATGGTAAATGTAACTTTTGTAGAAGGTAAAAATATGCGTTGGATTGCTAAGAAAATTGCAGATACCACCAACAACTCACAAGACAGTGTTTTTGCCACTTTACAAAACACTAGCTATATCGATAGCCTAATTCAAAAATATTGGTTTTTAACCAATGACATCAAAGATACTTCCATCTATTACCCATTGGAAGGTTACCTAGTCCCAGATACCTACAGTTTTGAGAATAAAGATGTTCGTGTTGAAACCATTTTTGAAGCAATGCTTGACCAAATGGATAAGAAACTAACCCCTTATCGTTCTGAAATTGAAAGTTCTAACTATTCAGTTCACGAAATCTTAACCCTTGCTTCCGTTGTTGAGTCCGAAGGAGCCAATAAAGAGGCAAGAGCCAATATTGCTAGCGTTTTCTATAATCGCCTCAAGAGCAATATGTCGCTTGGTAGTGATGTTACCACCTATTATGCCATTAAAGTAGATATGTCGGAACGAGATTTGAAAAAGAGCGAGATTAGCAAGTACAATCCATATAATACACGTGGACCTCGTATGAATGGTAAATTGCCAATCGGTCCGATTGGATGTTCTAGTATGGAGTCCATTAAGGCAGCAATTGAACCATCGACCACAGATTATCTTTACTTTGTAGCCGATAAAAACGGAAAAGTATATTTTACGAAAACCAATCAAGAACACAATGCCAAAGTATCGGAACTAAAAGCAAACGGTTTATGGTATACGTATGGAAATTAACCAAAAGAAATCCACCATTTTATAAAAAATGGTGGGTTCTTTTTATAATAAAATCATTTTAGAATTCTGGTAATTATCTTTAATTACATAATCTACTTTTTTCTCAATTCGCTCGAGTGGCATATTTTCTATTCTCGTTGTATCAAACACAAGCACTTTTCCCATTTCTCTCATACGTGGTGCTAGTTCTTCGATAAAGTGAATTAAGTTTTCCGTATCTTCTACTTTTTCAAAACGGATGGTAATTCCATCAAAATTATATTTCACAATCGCACTGACAATATTGTTGATTAGTTTTTCGCGTGAGGCATAGTTTTTAAGTACGCTCGCGGTCGTTTCTGCCATGTCTGGATTGGTTAGCATTGGCCATATTTTGTAGCCTTTGTTATGGGCCCAAGTAACATATCTGGTTCCTGCTGTTCCAATATTGGAACGTAAATTGGTCTGATTGTTTCGTTGAATACGAAGCATCGTTGGTGCCACTGCATTTACTTTTTGGTCAAGTGGCTCTCCAGCTCGGTTTGGTGCTTGTGCAGCACTTGCAAATTCGTCGATAAACAAATACACATCTCCTGCAATTTGCTTTTCGCCTAGCATATTATCTCTTACCGTACTTACATTGGATATTTGATTTTTCTTCACATAGCCAACTTTTCCTTTTTGGGTGCGTACACGGATCCACTTTTCGTTCAAGTCTTGCTCTATATCTAAAATGAGCATATCTCCCTTTTGAACATGGTCTACATTGCGTGAAATACTATCTTTGAGGCTTTTTATCCCCATTGTTTTCTTGCTATTGGCAACTAAGTATCTTTCTTCTAAGTTGTCTACGGTTATGGTGTTGGTTTCGGTTACATAGCGAATGTCTAAGTTATATACATCACGAAATTCTTGGATGGGAAGATACCATACGCCATCTTTTTCTTGAATGGTCGCATACGTTTCTACTTTAGAACTGTTAACAATCAGTTGGTTTTCTCCTACTTTCATGGTTGCCAATTTTTTATCCGTGGTCGTAACAATCTGGTTGTTTTCCGCATCAAAATAGATATCTGCATCCCAAATGGCTTTTACATCTTCTAACGACACATAAATTTCGCCTTGCTCGTCTAAAAAGATGTCCTGATTTAGGAAAGCCGTTAGTTCTTCGGTGTTATAAATTAAACGGATGGTTTGCTTTGGTGTTAAATCCATTTGATAGTTTGGTGCCTTCCAGAAAACAAGCAAAATAACGAGGAAAAAAATTCCTACGACCATAAATTTATATCGTTCTTGGTTCTTTCTTTTTTTCTTTTTTTTCGACATATTTCTCTCCTTTTTTATCTAGTTAGACTATATCATAAAAAAGAAAACAAGAAAAGATTTTTTCTCATTTTCTTTCTGAAAAAACTTTTTTCGATTTGCTTTCCTTGCCTTCGACATAATTTCTCATATCTTCAACTTATGTTAATCTAAAAATTGACTTTTTTTCTAATTTATGGTATACTATAAGAGTGATTAAATTTCATGCAAAGGAGAAAAAATATGTCAAACCAAACATTCGTATTTGGCCATAAGAACCCAGACACAGACTCAATTACATCATCAATCGTTATGGCAAATTTAGAAACCAAATTAGGAAATCCAGCAAAAGCAGTTCGTACTGGAAATGTAAACAAAGAAACCGAATATGTTCTTCAATACTTAGGAATGAAAGCACCTGACTTCGTTGAAGATGTAGAAAATGGTCAAGAAGTTATCTTAGTTGACCACAATGAAGCTACGCAATGTGTTGCTAATATTGCAAATGCACACATTCAAAAAGTAGTAGATCACCATACTATGAATTTTATTGCGCCATACCAATTATATTACCGTGCAGAACCAGTTGGCTGTACTGCCACTGTTCTTTATAAAATGTATCAAGAAAATGGAGTTGAAATTGACAGCAAAATCGCTACTTTAATGCTAAGTGCTATCGTTTCTGATACCTTACTTTTCAAATCTCCAACTTGTACACCAGAAGATAAGCAAATTGCTCAAAAACTAGCAGATATTGCAGGTGTTAATATCCAAGAATATGGAAAAAACCTATTAAAAGCAGGAACCGATATTAGTGAATTCTCTCCATCTCAAGTCATTAACATTGATAGTAAATTGTTTGAAAAAGACGGAAAGAAATTCAAAATTGCACAAATTAATACAGCAGACCTAAATGACGTTTTCAAAAATCAATCTTATTTTGAAACCGCTATCAAAGACGAAATCCAACAAGAAAAACTAGACTTATATGTGTTTGCTGCAACCGATATCTTAAATTCTAACTCAAAAGTAATTTCACTTGGAAATGATGCAAATGTTATTGAAAAAGCCTATGGCTTAAACTTAGATAACAATACCGCATTACTCGAAGGGGTTGTTTCTCGAAAGAAACAAATCTTACCAAAAATTCTAGAAAACTTAGACTAATACAAAAACCAGAAGTTATCCAACTTCTGGTTCTTTCTTTTTAGTTTGCTAAATTTTTAATCAGTTCTTCGACTCCCATCGCAAAGGTAATATCATCATAAGTTCCATCTTGGTAGATAATCTGTCTACTTGCATAAGTTGTACTATTGTAAATGACTAAACGATTTCCGTTGATATTTAGGATATAGTCATCTGCTGTTGTTTTAATTTCAAAAGTTCCCGAGTCCAAATAGTTCAAATGACTAATTTTACTGTAGGCTAAACGTTTCGCAATCGCTTCAATTTTGTCTTGGTCTGTAATATCTTTTGCAGTTCCTGCATGCTCTAGGGTAACGACATCAGTCTGGAATAGGGCTGTCTTCCCATTCTTTTCATTGTTGATACGATTTTCGAGTAAATCCACTAATTCAACTGGTAGTCTTACTTGTTTTTCTGGTTCTTGGTCCTGATACAATTTTCCAATATATTCTTTACTACATACTTCGATACGAATTCCATTGTTAAAGTTAATTTCATAACTTTTATTAAAGTTTCTCATATCGATATTTTTATCGATTGCAATATTTTTGGTATTTTCCAAAATGGTGGCCACTGCAAAAGGCTCTTCGATTTCAATTGCCTCTATACCTTCTTGCGAAAGCGTTACTTTTTCGGTTTCATATTGCTTTGCTTTTTCGGTTAATTTCTTGTCCACTTCTTCTACGATTTTATCTTTGAATTCTTTTGGAACTTTAATTAGACTTCTTTTCTCATTTTTAATAAAGGACGCATATTCGTCTGTATTGGAGTCAAACAAAATACGAGAACCGTTCTCAAAGTCCGCTTGATAAATTCCTGATATGATAAGTCCTATCTTGTCCGAATAATTTGTTGTATCTAGATTTTCAAAAGATTTTGTTAAAGACTTTACATCTTCTGGATTGGTAATTTCAATCGTCAACTTTGTTCCGTTTTCCAAAATCGTTGGTGAATAATACGAATAGGTTAATACAATTTTATTTACAATTTCCATTTGAGAAGTTTCAATTTCATTCGTATTGCGGTTGATGAAACTTACGCCAACGGATAAAATAATCGCAAAAATAATAATCAATAAAACAGGTACTAGTCTTTTCATAACTCCTCCTTGTCTTCTCGACCTAGATTATACCACAAACCTTTCCATTCGTACATATTTTCTAGCAATTTCTTTTCTTAAATTTTTCTAACGAGAAAATGCTATCTTTTTTTGTTCTTTTTTGATAGAATACTAACAAAGGGAGGAAGTTATGGAGAAAACAGAATATGAAGTAAGAATTTTGAATGTAGACCCGCAAACTTTTTGTGCCAAACTAGAAGCACTTGGTGCACAAAAAGAGGATGATTATCATTACCGTAGGTGCATTTTTCATTTCCGCCCAGATATTCCTGGAAAATGGATCCGTCTTCGTACCAATGGGAAGAAAACCACTTTGAATATTAAGCATATCCAAGAAAATTCCATTTCTGGTACCAAAGAAAAAGAAATTGTTGTTTCGGATTTTGAAATGACCAAAGAGATTGTTTCGGATTTATTAGGCTATGGTCCAGATAATGACCAAGAGAATAAACGTACTCGCTACCACTTAGACGGGGTTGAAATTGATATCGATACTTGGCCACTCATTCCATCTTATGTGGAAATTGAAGGGCATTCCGAGGAGGAAGTATTAGCAACCATAAACAAATTAGGTTATACCAAAGAGGATTGTACTACTTTGGATACCCAAAGAATTTATCAAGAAATTTATGGGATTGATATTTCCTCCATGCCAACACTCCATTTCTAAGCGAAAAAAGCAAGAAAGAATTTACTCTTTCCTGCTTTTTTGTTTTTTACGCATTTTGGCTAAATCTTTTTGTACGTGGGCTCTTTCCGCTTCTGGAATTTCCTCATCCAGTTCTTTTAATTGCTCAAAAAAGGTTTTAACAATTGGCTTTTGGGTTACCAAATCACTTTCTAAAAAAGTTAGTTTTTGAATGACTTTTCTACCAATCATTTTATCTGCAATTTCAAAAATACTTTCATCTAAAATTTGTTCACTCCAGTGTGCATCTTTTCCATAAATCACACCAATTTGATATTCGGATGCAATTTTCCAAAAGTTTCGGTTTGGATATTGAGCTGGTGTATTTTTCTCTTGTACGCCAATTTGTCCTAGGTTAATCTCAAATGGGATATGGTACTTTTCTGCTGCTTGGCATAACTTTCTCGTAATTTCTTCTTCTTTTTTTCCAAAGCCTTCTCGTTTACTCAAAAAATAGTCTGGGTGTACCACAATATCTGGCAATTTTAATTCCATTGCTTCTACCATTAAGTCAGCATACAAGTCTAAGTTTTCATCTGTTGGAAACTCTTTCAAACGGTATTCGTGACCTTTGCTATCTACCACAAAATGTTGTCCTAGTACCATTTTATCCACTCGTTTTCGCATATCTTGCAAATATGCTTTATCTTGTCTTGCATATTCAAATTCTACACCAGACGTAATTTCAATTCGTCCTTGATATTTCTTTTTCCAGTGTTCGATGGATTTCAAATAACTTTCAAATTCCGCATAATCCATGCGAACTTTCGGACGAATAATATGATGTTTTGCTTGTGGATCAAATGGAATATGGTCAGTAAATGCTAGTTTTTTCATACCTGCTTGGATTGCATTTTGGATTAGCACTTCATCACTGACATCTTCTGCATGTCCGCATCTTCTTGTATGAGTATGGTAATTGAAATCTTGTCTGGTTTCCTTTCGGATTTCGGGTACAGTTTTTCTCCATTGTTTCCATAAGTTTAACTCTTCTTTGTTGATACTATTGGCTACCTTGTTTAATTCTCGCCTGCCACCAGTTTCTTCTACGATATATACGCTATCGATATGCTTGCTTTGCAAAATACTACGAACGATATCGTCCTGATGCCATTTTTCTACCTTCTCAATAGTTTCTTGCTTTTCCGTTGATATTGGTGGCTTTTTGAAGCCCCTTTTGATTGGTTTTTCTTGTAGAAAAATGTGGATGGGAAGAGAAGTTACTTCCTTCCATTCTTGCAAAGCCTTTTGAATTTGTTCCACGGACTCGCTTTCTAAATAGGAAATCTGCCAATTCATGCCGTCTAATAAATGAACTTTTTTCTCTTTTTCATAGGTACGAATTTCTTTGACAAGTTCTAAAATCTTGGCTCTTTTTTCTGGAATATCCAATCCAAAATCTCGGTAAACCATTGTTAGTTCTGGTAATTCCTGTTTCATTTGACATAGCACGGTAAGAATATCTGCTACTTCCAAGCGGTTATGCCAATGGCTTCTACGCTCCTCATAGGGTTCGTCTGCATAAATCCACTCACTTCCTAGTTCAATCCCTGCAAACACCTCTGGACGATACTCCTTTAAGGTTGTACAAAGAGCTGACAGATATTGTTTCAAGGCTTGCAGATATTCGTCTTTCCCTTTTCCAACTAAATTGTTCGGATAATCTCGGTAATCGATAAGGGCTGGCAAATATACTTTCATGCCATGTTTTCGTGCCCATGAAATGCCTTTTTTGAGTGGTGCAAAATACGTCTCTCCGCCTTTTACAACCATCGAAAAGCGACTTTGTTTCGTCAAATACACACTGGTATATCTCTTTTTTCCATTTGGCAGATTACCCGTTATTCTCGCATATGCTTCCTGTACTTTGGCAAACGTTTTCTCCCAATCTGGCTTTTTATCTTGCTCCTGTCCAGTGACTGGATTTCCTTGTTCGTCTACTAGGAAATCTAGTAGTCCGGGACTTGGAAGTTCAAAGTACGTGCGGAGTTCTAGGATTTGTTCTTTCCAAGAAAGTGCTTCCTTTTCTTGCAAAAATGTGGTTAGCTTTGTTTCTTCATTCCAATAGTCTTGTATGGTAAAACGATATTTCGTTAAAAATGAAAATAGTTCTCGTTTTGCTTCGTCTGGCATGGAGAAGATCTGGTAAATTAAGCGTTTTGCTTTGGTTTCCCATTTTTCTGAAATCTTTTCACTGACCTTTCGGAGTTCTGCTAAACGGTACTGTTCTAAGTAGTTTGCTACCTTTTGTTTGGCATTCTCTTCTTGGCACAGAGAAAACAAAGTAATATATTGGTCATCTAGGCAAATGCCTCTTGTCTTATTCTCTACTTTTTGCAAAATTTCCATTCTTTTCTCTCCTTCCTTTGCTAGTATATCATAAGGAAAATAAATAGCAAGAAACAATTTTCTTTTTTTCGGACAAAAGGAAAAGGAAGTGCTTTTTTGTTCACACTTCCTCTCCTTTTGTTTCATTTTCTACGATTTCTGCTTTCCAAATGCAGGTCCAATGAGATTGTCGCCCCTGTTGCACGGTAATCTTCTGCACACTTCCAATCATCGCCATATATTGTGGGTATAGGACGGTTGTTTCCAGTCCACCCAAATGGACACTTAGTTTGGAAGAATTGCATCTCTTGTTTTCCATGGTACAAATGAGGCTCACTCCCGTTTCTCGGATTTGTTCTTCCATCTGTTTCTTGAGTCGTACCAAAAAGCGGTCCTCTTGCCAAGCCGTTAAACTCTCAATGTTGTTTTGGAGCCACCACTTGGCTGCTATTTCAATGTATGCTGGATAAACGTTGCGTTGCAATTTGCTGGGATTTTGGCAACTGGTACGTGCAACCTGGTAAGCCTTTTGAAAGGTTTGCTTTTCGTCCTCTGGTAATAGGGTTTCGATACTCTCTCGGATGAGCGGGATTTCGGTTAATAGCCATAAGGGCTCACAGGATTTTAGTTCTGGATATACCTCCTCTGTTTTTCTGGTTGTAAGGTCTAAGTCATCTTCTAACAGGTGCTCTATCGTGCTGAACCAAAGTGCGAGTTCTGTTGGCTTTCCCTCAATCAGAGGTTCCGCCAGTGCAAATATCTTCCGTCCTTCTGTGGTTAAGGCTCTTTGTGCCTTGTCCCTCAGATAGCGGGATATTGGCCGTTTCCCCTCCATTTGAGAAGCCTCCTTTTCATTGTTGGGTTGAAATCGGTTTGCTACTGCTGAAACTTGTGGCTATTATATCACGTTTTTATGTAAATAACAATCCACCCATTTGAATTTTCTAAGGATTGCAAAATCCAGAACTTTTTATGGTTCTGGATTTTCTGGTAAGCCTTCTGGCTTTTTATGGGTTTTATAAAAAGTTTCATGGCTTTTCATAAAATATTTATATGGGTCTTTTTCATTCTGCAAATTGTCTGCATCCCAAGTAATATCAATATTATACCAAGTTCCGTCATAGTGGACTAAATTCCAAATATGGTTTTTGGAAACATCTTCATTGGAAATATCTCTTGCCACTGTGCTTTCAATTCCTAGCCTGTCCATTATCATTTTGAAACCTAGGCTATAGCCGGAACAAACGGTATTTCCATCACGAAAAATGGAAACAATGGATTGGTATTCGTCTACTTGCTCTTTCTCATACTTTTGGTAATTTCCTAATTGGATTAACGCATCATGTACATATTGGATTTTGTCGAGTTCTGTTTCTTGTTTTTGTGCTTCTTCTATGATTGGTTCATAATTTTGTTGCATTTTCTCTTTTAAGGAAATGGCTTCTTCTTGTGTGTACAAATAATCTGCTCGAAGCGTTTTCTTGGTATCAATTTGCTCTTTATCAAAGATTTTCCCAGCCGTTTGATAGCGTCCTTTCCAAAAAATTTCTGGATGGTCTTGTAAAAAAGCATCATAGATTTTTTTCATTGTTTCATCGTTCAGTGTATCGATACGAAGTGAAATGGATTTTCGGAATTGTAAATGTCCTTCCTTGAGGTCATCATACACGGCTTGTTCGTCTTTGCTTAATGTACTTCTCCAATATTCATACACGTTCTTGCCAGAAAAAACAGGGTAATCTTCTTCTCTTGCATACGGTTCAATAGCTTTTCCATCTGCTCGGTATTCGATAAATGCTACATAAATAAATATAATGACAGATACCACAATACCAACATTAAATATTTTATCAATTACTTCACTTATTTTTCGTTTTTTCATTCTTCCCTTTTCTTTTCCCCTCTATAAAATACTACCACATTTCTACAAGGTTTGCAAAAATGTGGCAGTCGTTTACTCGAATTTTAAGCGAATTTCTGCGGTATCTTCAAAATCTGTATAATCATCTGAATACAATAAGGAAAGTGTTTTGTCTGTTTTGTTTACTTCAAATACAACAGTTCCAGTTACACTTCCTCCAGCCATTAACTCGCCATAGCCTAATTCTGTGGCTTCTTCTAGTTTGTTAACAACAGGTCTTTGTAATTGCTTTTGAGAATTTTTAATCTTGAAGTTTTGTGGTGCATAATACATATTCTCTCTTCCTCTGTTCTGAATGGTAACCGTTACGACCACAAAATCTTTTCCTTCTTTTGGTTTAATTTCCTCAGTTCCGTCTGTTCTAATCGCTTTGGTTACACGAACTGTATTATCTCCAACACGTGCTGTTTCTTTCATGTTATACGTAACATTCGTTCTGGTTGGTGTTGTTTCTGTTTCGTAGTCATCCTCTAATTCTGCAAACACAAGCATTGTGATTGTAACAATCACGAAAACGAAAATCGATGCAATGGATAAGCATAGTCCTGTGATAGACATCGCTCTTTTTCCTTTTTCGGTAATGATACCAATGATACCAAAAATGCAACCTAGAATCATCGGAAAAATGCTTAGCACAATTCCACAACCTGGTATAAATGCAAGTATAAATGCGATTATTCCTAATATTAAAGATGTTATTCCCATATTTCTTCCTCCTTATTTCATCTATCTCTAGTATAATCCCTTTTTGGTTTTGTGTCAAACGGCAGAAAAGCGCTTGCGGACTTTCATCCTTAGCGCCTTTTACTGCCACTGGAATTGCTAAGATTGCAATTCCACATTTTCTTTTGGATTTTTAATCCTCCGGGAACCTGTACCAATGCACCAGGTGGTCATACCCTTTCGATTTTCCTCTCTCTAGCAGGTAAAAATCTCGTATGTGCAGGTTTTCATTGCCCGGTCTGTTTTGGGTTGCCACAAAAGCCACATCACAGTTTTTTATGTCCTGTTCTGTGAACCCTAACATTTCCAAGATTTTCCCCAAAACTTCTTTGACATTTACGGGGAATTGGATTGTTTTCAGGTATTCCTCTACCTTTTCCCGGTTTTGGAGTACCTTTCGGTTTTCCTTGCTTTCCGCCTCGTTTATCCAGTTCGGCTCGTTAATCTGGACTGCCAACAGGTATTCTTTCCCCACTGTGAGAGTGTGCTCACAGTGGTAGATACTGTATGTGCTCTCCAGGAGTTTCTTGTCCCGCA
>CANSOY010000040.1 GCA_947648765.1 uncultured Clostridium sp. | reverse complement strand
CAGCTTATACCTATGATATATCTGGAAGAAAATCTGCAGTAAGTGGAAGTTTAGTATTCACAAGAGATACTGTAAAACCAACGATATCTAGTTTTACAAGGACAGCAAGAACAGGAACAACCATCAATGTAAGCGTAAGTGCAAGTGATGCTCTTTCTGGAATAGGAACAACAAGCTCAACTTATACGTATTATCAAGCAAGTACAAGTAAAGGAACGTCGAAGTCTAACACATTCCAATATACAGGACTAACAGATTTAACAAATTATACATTCAAAGTAATAGTGAAAGATAAAGCTGGAAATGTGAGTGACGAAAAGCTATTAAATGATATGACGAGTGGCACGAAGGTTTTTTGGTATACAGGAGAGATACAGAGTTTTGTGATACCAGTAAACGGCAATTACTTATTAGAAGTTTATGGAGGAGCAGGTGCAAATTTTGTAAATACCAGTTGTGGTGGTAGAGGAGGTTACTCAAAAGGATACAAGGAATTGAATAAGGGAATTGAGATTTACTTTGTAGTTGGTGGAGCTGGAAATGGTGCAAACGGAGGATATAATGGGGGAGGTCAAAATAGAGGTGGTAATAATTGGTATGGCGGGCGGAGGTGGTGCAACGCACGTGGCTTTTGAAACAGGTACGCTTAGTTCTCTAGAACAAAAGAAAGACCAAATACTAATTGTAGCTGGTGGCGGTGGCGGATCGACGGGAAGTAGCGGATATTATTGCGGTGGAGATGGAGGTGGGACGACTGGAGGAGTTGCAGTGCATCGCTCGAGCTGGTGGTGGAATACGCCAGCAGGAGGAGGGACGCAAGATGCAGGAGGAAAGGCATATAATGATTGGCAGGGAGATACTGGTACGTTTGGACAAGGGGGAGGTTCAGATTGGGGATGCCGGCGGCGGCGGCGGTTGGTATGGAGGTGCTGGAGCAAGGTATTTCAAGGACAGTTCGGACAGTAGTAAAGAAAGATATTGTGGTGGTGGTGGTGGAAGTGGATACATCGGTGGTGTGAATAATGGTACTAGCAGTAACGGGAATAAAGTTGGAAATGGTGAAGCATCGATTACCTTGATAGAATGAACTAGCGGAGAAGGAAACGAAATAATCGTTTCTTTCTTCCTTTTTGTATTGCTCTTTTGGATATGCTTTGGTAGAATACATTTGAACAAAGGAGGAGAAAAATGAAAATAGTAGATATAAATGCACTAGAGAAAATTGCAACAGATATCCGCAAAGGCATTCTTACCGCTGTATATTCTGCTCAATCCGGGCATCCAGGCGGTTCGTTATCTTGTGCAGATATTTTAACCGTCTTGTATTTTAATGTTATGAACATTGACCCGAAAGACCCACAATCGCCTTCACGAGATAGGTTTATTCTATCTAAGGGGCATTGTGCACCAGCCTTGTATGCAACACTTGCTCGTAGAGGTTTTTTCGCAGAAATGGACTTGGAAACTTTTCGTAAGGTAGATAGCCCATTACAAGGGCATCCAGACAAGAACAAAGTACCAGGAGTAGATATGTCAACTGGCTCTCTTGGGCAAGGCTTATCTGTCGCTTGTGGGATGGCGTATGCGTCTAAATTAGATCGAGCAGGCTGTCGTGTGTATTGCCTACTTGGCGATGGCGAATTAGACGAAGGACAAGTGTGGGAAGCGTGCCTAACTGCATCAAAATACAAATTAGACAATCTTTGTGTGATTGTAGATAACAATCATTTGCAAATTGATGGAACTATTGAAGAAGTAGCCGGAATGAAACATATTTATGAGAAATTTCGTGCTTTCGGCTTTGAAGTGATTTCCATCCACGGAAACGATATCCTAGACATTCTAAATGCGTTTACCTTAGCTAAAAATGTAAAAGGAAGACCAACTGTTATCTTGGCGAATACCACCAAAGGAAAAGGTGTGTCCTTTATGGAAAACAAAGTAGAATGGCATGGAAAGGCACTAAATGAAGAAGAATACAAACTTGCCATGCAAGAGTTAGGAGGGGAAGACCATGAAGAAAATTGCAACTAGACAAAGTTATGGAGAAGCACTTGCTGAACTTGGAAGAGAAAATCCCAATGTGGTGGTATTGGACGCAGATTTATCTGGTGCAACCAAAACCAGTATTTTTGCAAAAGAATTTCCAAAAAGATTTATCAATGTGGGAATTGCAGAGCAAAATTTAATGGCAACCGCCGCCGGACTTGCCAGTTTTGGCAAAATCCCATATGCCTCTACCTTTGCTGTATTTGCAGCAGGAAGAGCCTATGACCAAATTCGAGCGAGCATTTGTTATCCAAACCTCAATGTGAAAATCTGTGCAACCCACGCAGGGCTTACCGTAGGAGAAGATGGAGCAACCCATCAAATGTTAGAAGACCTTAGCCTAATGCGTACCTTGCCGAACATGACAGTTTTATCTGTTTCCGATGATACGCAGGCAAGATGGGCGGTAAAAGAAATTGCTAAAATCGATGGACCAGTGTACTTGCGTCTAGCAAGACTTGCTACGCCAGTTATTTATGGAGAAGACCAACAATTTGAAATGGGAAAAGCCATTGAATTTGGAACGGGAACAGACGGCACTGTTATTGCAACTGGAGTAACTGTTGCAGAAGCACTTTCTGCCAAAGAAGAATTAGAAAAACAAGATATCCACATTCGTGTATTAGATGTGCATACGATAAAACCGATTGACCGTGAAGCCGTGATAAAAGTTGCCAAAGAAACCCAAAAAATTGTAACCATCGAAGACCATAGTATTATTGGTGGATTAGGTAGCACAGTTTGCGAAGTGTTAACAGAAGAATACCCATGTCATGTAACAAGGCTTGGCGTAAAAGATACTTTTGGAAGGTCTGGCTCCGCAGAAGAATTGATGAAAGAATATGGCATAGATAGTCTGTCAATTCAAAAAGAATTCTTAGGGAAATAACGAAAAAAAGGGTTTTCTTACGGAAAAGTAAGTAAATGAGATAAAAAACAGAAAAATATGTAATTTTTACATATTTTTTTTGTGTGAAATCTATTGTAAATCCAAAAGTTTATTGATATGATTAAGATATATAATTGAAATCACTTTGCGAAAAAGTGGGAGGTTAATCGTGATTGAATTTAGAAATGTTAGTAAAACTTACGGAACAGGGACAGAAGCTGTTCATAATGCAAATTTTGTAATCGATAAAGGAGATTTTGCATTTTTAGTAGGAAGTTCTGGCTCTGGAAAATCTACTCTGATTAAGCTAATCTTAAAAGAAGAAGAACCAAGTAATGGAACGATTATTATTAACGGAAGAGATACCACTTTCCTAAAACCAAAACGAGTACCATTCTTACGTAGAAGTATGGGGGTTGTATTCCAAGACTTCCGTCTATTACCAGACAAAACCGTTTACGAAAATGTTGCTTTTGCGATGTATATTGTACGAGCAACACCAAGACATATTCGTAGACAAGTTCCAATGGTATTATCTTTAGTTGGACTTTCCAACAAAGCCAATGTATATCCAAATGAACTATCTGGTGGAGAGCAACAAAGAGTAGCGCTCGCAAGAGCACTTGTGAACAATCCAACCATGATTATTGCAGACGAGCCAACCGGAAACTTAGATCCAGAAACTGCTTGGGATATTATGAACCTATTAAATGATATCAATGCAAGAGGGACAACCGTTGTGGTAGCAACACACGCAAAAGATATTGTAGACCGTATGAAAAAAAGAGTTATCCAGATTGAAAAAGGCAACATTGTAAGAGATGATAGAAAAGGTGGGTATGATAGTGAAGTTTAATATATTAGGATATTTAATAAAAGAAGGAATACGAAATACACTCAAAAACAAAAAATCGACCATGGCATCTTTGGTGATTATGATTGCAACAATGTTAATTTTTGGACTTTTCTTTGTTGTAACCGAAAATATTAACAGTGTCATGGAACAAATCGAAGCACAACAAGGAATCCAAGTCTTTATTGAAAAAGAAGCAACACAAGCACAAATTACGGAACTAAAAGAAAAAATCCAAGCCTTAGATGGTGTTAATAACACACAATTTGTAACTAAAGAAGAAGCCTTAAATACGGTAAAAAATCAATTTAAGGAACACAAAAATCTATTAACCGGTTATGACGAAAAAAACCCATTTCCAGCATCATACATCGTAACGGTAACAGACCTTTCCAAAATTGGAAGTATTGCCAAACAAATTGAAACGTTTGAAAATGTCAATGAGATTATGAGCAAAGACGCAACAACCGATGCACTTCTTAGCATTGCCAATGGAATTAAAATCTTCTCAGGAATTATCCTAGTATTCCTAGTTGTCATTTCTATTTTCATTATTTCTAATACCATCAAATTGACAGTACATGCAAGAAGAAGGGAAATCTCGATTATGAAATATGTAGGGGCAACGAACAATTTCATACGAGGACCTTTTATTGTAGAAGGTATCATCATTGGACTTGTTTCTGCAATGCTTTCCATCGGCTTTATTTCACTCATTTATGATGTGATTGCTGGAAAGATTATGGCAAGCCAACTGATGGGGGTAATGGGAATTAGCCTATTAACCTTCGCAGAAATCTTTAACTTAATCTTTGTGGTATACTTAATTCTTGGAATTGGAATCGGTGTACTCGGAAGTGTTGTATCCATGAAGAAATACCTAGAGGTATAACGAAAAGAAAAGGGGAAACAAAATACCAAAAGCAAAAAATGAAAAGCACGAGGCAGACAAAACTCTTACACAATCATTTAGAAAGGATGAAGTATGAAGAGAAAAATTGTAGCAATCTTTTTAATCAGCATCTTACTAATCGTTAGTACAACCTATTCATTTGCTGTCACCTCATCAGAATTAAGACAGCAACAAAAAGATCTAGAAAACCAACAGAAAGAGACAAAAGCAGACCTTGGAGAAGTCAAAATTGAACTTTCCAATACCCTAAAAAATATTCAGAACTTGGATGCAGCGATTGCAGACAAACAAGACGAAATCAATGGACTAAATAATGAAATCAAAGAATTGCAAAATGAGATTGCAGCAAAAGAAAAAGACATTGACAAAAAACAAGAAGAATTAGAAGAAACAGACGAACTCTTGCAAGAAAGATTAGTTGCGATGTATCAAGCAGGAGAAACCTCTTACTTAGATGTACTTTTTTCCTCGGAAGGCTTAACGGATTTCATTTCCAAATACTATTACTTAACGCAAATTGCAAAATGTGATACGGAACTAATGGAAAAAATTGACCGTGAGAAAACAGATATTGAAAACGAGAAAAAGCAAATCGAGAAGAATAAAGAAAAAATTGAAAACAATAAACGTGATGTACAAAGTAAACAAAATGAACTAAAAACGCAAAAAGCAAGCAGAGAAACAGAAGCAGCCAAATTAAATCGAGAAGAAAAAGAACTACAAGCTGAGATGGACAAAGTGAATAAACAACTTGAAGAAATGGAAAAAGAAATCTTGCGAGTAGCAGCAGAAGAAGCCAAAAAGAATCAAGGTGGTTTCAAATACACAGGTGGAAAATTAGAGTGGCCATGCCCAAGTTATTCTCGCATTAGTTCGTATTTTGGAAGTAGAGGTAGCCCACTTGCTGGTGGATCAAGTTACCACAAAGGAATCGATATTGCAGCATCTAATGGAAATTCCATTATTGCAGCAGAAGCAGGACAAGTTATCAAAGTAGTTAATAGTTGTAGCCATAATTATGGAAAAAAGCGTAGTTGTGGTTGTGGCGGAGGCTATGGTAACTATGTCATGATAAGCCATGGTGGCGGATTAGTTACCATTTATGGACATTGCTCAAGCATTAACGTATCCAATGGGCAAAGGGTAGCAAGAGGACAAAAAATTGCAAGTGTTGGTTCCACTGGAGCATCGACTGGTTTCCACTTACACTTTGGAACAGCCTTAAATGGAACCTATGTCAACCCAATGCAATATCTACAATAGAGGATAAAGTATGAAAAGAAAAATTGTTGGAATTTTAGTCCTTACCATTGTTATCTTTTCTAGTTGTACATACTCTTTTGCAGCATCTACGACAGAACTCAACGACCAAAAACAAGATGTAACCCAGCAAAAGCAAGACGCACGAACTGAGTTAAAAGAAGTAAAAGGACAATTATCTGAAAACTTAAAAAGTGTACAAGAACTAGAAGAAGCAATCGAAACAACACAAAATGAAATCAATGGGCTAAATACAGAAATTACAGACTTGCAAAATGAAATTGCAGAAAAAGAAAAGGAAATTGAACAAAAAGAGGAGGAGTTCGCAGAAACAGACGAACTCCTTCGCCAAAGATTGGTTGCCATGTATCAAGCAGGAGAAACGTCGTATTTAGATGTATTGTTTTCTTCCGAAGGCTTAACTGACTTTATTTCCAAGTATTATTACTTAACGCAGATTGCAAAATGTGATACCGAACTCATGGAAAAAATTGACCGAGAAAAAACAGACATTGTAAATGAAAAGGCAAAAATTCAGAAAAATAAGGATAAAATCGAAAGCAATAAGCGAGATATCCAAAGCAAACAAAATCGATTGAAAACAGACAAGGCAGCCAAAGAAACCAAAGTTGCCAAATTAAATCAAGACGAAAAAACACTCAAAAAAGAAATTGATGAGGCAAATGCAAAACTAGCCAAAATTGAAAAAGAAATCGAAGAGGAATTAAAACGTATCGAAGAAGAAATGAACAAAAATGGTGGTACGTCTGGAATCCACTTTGATGGTAGTTTTGTATGGCCATGCAATAATAAAACCGTAACATCTACGGTAAAAAATCGTTGGGGACGCAAACATAAAGGAATCGATATTGCAGCTAGATATGAAAATGTATATGCAACTGCTTCGGGTTACGCGTATACCCGCGAAAACCCAGGCGGTTATGGACATTATATCATTGTCATTCACGGAAATAACTACATTAGTCTATATGGACATTTGAATTCATATAAAGTATCATCTGGACAATTTGTGAAACAAGGACAAGTGATTGCACAATCTGGAAATAGTGGAGCAAGTACAGGAGCGCATTTGCACTTCGAACTTCGTCGAGCAAGCACCATTTCAAGTTTCTTCAAGGTAGCACCGCTCAATCCATTAGAATATTTGCCAGGAGGATACACACTAACCCCAGGGGCAACGAAAGAGTCATAAATTGAAAGGAGCAAGTATGAAGGAAAAAAGATGGCTTAGCCTAATCATTGCTGGTATCATTCTGCTAAATAGTCATTCCATTGTACTTGCTCAAGATGTTTTCGTAACAGGAGAAAGTGGAGAAGAACAGCAACCAGAAAATAGCCAGCCACAAACAATCGGCGAATTAAACGATAAACGAAACGAGGTTGTAACAAAGATTGAAGAGGCGATGACACAATTAGAGGTAGTCCAAGAAGAATTAACGCAAACCCTAAATGAAATTGCTACTTTGCAACAATCGGTAGACGCTTACCAATCACAAGTGGATGACCTGAAAGGAAAATTAGCAGGCTTACAGGGAAATATTGAAAAAGCAGAAGAAGATTTAGGCAAAGCAGAAGAAGAATGTAAAAAACAAGAAGACCTATTAACCATTAGATTAGTTACGATGTATCAAGCAGGAGAAACTAGTTATTTGGACTTTTTGCTTACCTCCAAAAACCTCATTGAATTTATCTCCAACTATTATCTCCTCGTTCGTATGACGGAATGGGATAATAAAATTTTAGAAGACTTAGAAGGACAACGAAACCTCATTCAAGAGCAAAAAAATCAACTGGATAAAAATAAAGCAGACCTAAAAGAACTAAAAGCACAGGCAGAACAAAACGAAACATTACTAAAAAACACCCAAGCCTTACAACAAATGAAAAAAGATACACTGAATGAAGAAGAACTTAAAATTCAGCAAGAAATCGATGCCTATCGACAAGAACAATACTTGATGGAAGAGCAAATTCAACTTGCGATTCAAAACTCACAAATTAACATCCGCTTTATGGGAAATAACATGATATGGCCAGTGGGAAAATCCAATACGTATATTACTTCCTATTATGGAATCCGACAGCATCCAATCCTAGGTGTTGTCAAAAAACATTCTGGATTAGATATTGGAAATACCCCTTACGGAACACCAGCACTTGCAGCAGCAGACGGTGTTGTATCATTTGCAGGTGTGATGAGTGGATATGGAAATTGTGTTATGATAAACCACGGAGATGGCGTTACCACCTTGTATGGACATGGACAGAAAATCTTAACAGAACTTGGTGCTCAAGTAAAACAGGGCGATATTATTATGGAAATTGGTTCAACTGGAAGGTCAACTGGTCCTCACTTACATTTTGAGGTTCGCATCAATGGAAGTACTGTTAATCCATTAACCTATCTACAAGCCGGACAAAACGTTACTGAATAAAAGAAAAAGTGTTATCATAAAATAGAGGAAAAGGGAAAGAAAGGAAGCAAACTAGAATGAAAAAGAAGGTCAACCTATATAAAGTAATTATGCTTATGATTGTTACCGTTATGGTAACATTTATCCTAACTACTGTATTTGTATATAATGTATTACAAGGAAAAGTAAAAACCAATCCAATTATCATTGGGGCATCTTCTGGAACCACCCAAGAAGATAGCGAACTCATTGAAACACTACATCGTTTTCGCGAACTAATCAATCAAGAATACATTGGAGATGAAGTTGCCGAGAAAACACTGATTGATGGTGCTGTAAAAGGCTATGTGGAAGCACTTGGCGACCCATACAGTGAATACTATACCGCAGATGAAATGAAGAGCATCATGGAAGAAACGCTAGGAAACTACCTTGGTGTAGGGATGCAATTAGGGGCAGATGTAACCAATGATGTTGTTTATCTATGGCCTATGGCAGATTCACCAGCAGAAAAAGCAGGTATTCAAAATGACGATATCCTCTTAAAAGTAAATGATGTTGCCTACCATGCAAGTGAAGTAGACAAAGCTGTTGCTGTGTTGAAAGAAGGAAAAGAAGGTGACGAAGTCCGCGTACAAGTTAAAAGAGGAGAAGAGATTAAGGACTTTGTATTGAAGAAAGAAGTCATTATCTTAAAACATATCTCTTCCGAAATGGTAGATGAAGAAATTGGAAAGATTACCATTGACAGTTTTGAAGGAGATACGGCACAAGAATTCAAAGATAAGTATGAAGAACTAAAACAAAAAGGTATGAAGAAACTCATTGTTGATGTGCGAGATAATGGGGGCGGAATTGTACAAGAAGCCCTGGACATTGCAGACTTTTTCCTAAAGAAAGATCAAGTAATCTTAGTGCAAACTGGAAAAGACGAGAAAGAAAAAGTATCCAAATCCAAAAATGACCCGATGGTAACAGAGCCAGTGATTGTACTTATCAATGAAAGATCAGCAAGTGCTTCTGAAATATTTGCAGCAGCCATCCAAGAAAATGGAAGAGGAAAATTAGTAGGGAAAACAACCTATGGAAAAGGTGTTATCCAGACCATGCGACAATTTACAGATGGTAGTGGAATTAAATTGACCACAGACGAATTCTTAACACCAAAGAAAAACAAAATTAACAAAGAAGGTGTAAAACCAGACGTAGAAGTTGCAATCGAAGGCGTTTTGGCTGGAAAACCAGTCTTAGAAAGAGAAGAAGACACACAATTACAAAAAGCAATTGAAGAATTGAAAAAATAGCGAAAAATGCTCTGAAAAAGAGCATTTTTCATTTGCTATCCCAAAAGAAATGTGGTACAATAAGTAGCGTTGTAAATTAGCAAATACCTTACCCTAGCAAAAGAAATCAGGAATTGAGAACTTTGGGGGGAGGAGCCCTCCAACATTTAAGGGAGGAATTTGTATGGAAATTGGCATCGTAGTAGGGATTATTGTCTTGTGCGTGCTCGTCTGGCTGTACTTCAAAGATGTTCTGCGGTACGAAACCAAAGAAACGGAAGTAACAGGAATTGTGCAAACGTGCAAGAAAGGGGCACTTCGCCCGAACCAATACTACCAAAACCTTGCCATCCAAAGCCAATTGAAACAGGATTATGCCATGTATTCGTTCTACATGATTAAGGCCAACAACGAAGGCCATTATGAATACTGCGTAACCGTTGAAGTGGCAGGAACACAATGCGTGGTGATACGCGACAAACGGCACGAGCCAGGTAGCGAAATCAAAGTCATTGAGAAAAAGACCTATCAGGACGGCGAATGGATTGAAACCACATACAAGTAAGCAAAAAAGGACGCTCAAGAGTAATCTTGGGCGAGCCTTTTTATTTTTGATTTAATTTTGAATTATCTTCAATTTGATCGTTATAGCGGTCAATGAAGTATAAAGGTCTTCCTTTGGCTTCTGAGAAGGTTCTACCTAAATATTCTCCAATAACGCCTAAGAAAATAAGTTGAATACCGCCTAGGAAAAGGATAACAACCATAGTAGAAGCATAACCAGGCGAGTCAATTCCATAGAAAAGTGTATTGAAAATAATGATTAACATATATAAGAAACCGCAAAGCGAAATGAGAATACCAATCAAAGCAGACCAACGAAGCGGTGCTGTTGTAAAAGAAGTAAACCCATCAATCGAAAGATTAAATAAGCGACGGTAGTTCCATTTGGTACGACCAGCTGCTCGTGGATCTCGGTCATATTCGATTGCCTTTTTATTGTAACCAATCCAACTAAATAATCCTTTGGTATATCTTTGCGACTCTCGCATCGAACGAAGTGCTTCGACGCATCTACGGTCTAATAAACGGAAATCTCCAGTATCTTTTTGGATATCGATACGAGTGGTTTTTTGCAAAAGTCGGTAATACAATTTTGAGGTAAATTTCTTTAGCCAACTTTCTCCTTTGCGGGAGCGTCTTTTGGCATAAACATCATCAAAGCCTTCCTCCCAGTATTTTAGCATTTCAGGAATGAGTTCTGGTGGGTCTTGCAAGTCAGCATCAAGGATAATAACTGCATCTCCTTTGCAGTAATCTAAGCCTGCAATCATTGCCGTTTCTTTTCCAAAATTACGAGATAAATTAAGGTAATTGAAACGAGTATCTTTTTTGTGGAAATCTTGTAACAAAGATAAAGTCCCGTCCTTGCTACCGTCATTTACTACTAAGACTTCAAAATCGTAGGCTGTATTTTCATCCATTAACTTAGCTAAACGTTCCTGTAAAAGAGGCAAAACATCTTCTTCATTATAAGCAGGTGTTAGAATAGTAATCAATCTCTTCTTTTTCATGAATTATAAAACCTCCAGTTTATGATATAGTAGTTATATCATAAAAATGAAGGTTAGTAAATAGGAGCGATGTCAAATTAAATCGTAACATGCTGAAAACGCTTATAAGTAGTACAAATAGAACAATCCTGACAAAGATGGATACGGTCCTCAAAAATGGATTTTAGGGTATGAATAAACTCATCTTCTGGGTCAATTAAGTGAACCTCCAATCGAGCTGGTAACAAATTCAAGATGGTATTGAGTGCATAGTCATTAGCAGAAAAGGTAATATCCGATAGATATTTTGCTTTTACAGCATTGTTTGTCAATGAAATTGGTTTATGGTTTTCATCCAATAAAATGGATTCACCATTGACATAGATTAAATGTAAAAAAGGAACAGTAGATGGTTGGGTGTCAATATACATTTTTAATAAATGAATGAATTCTGAATATTCCTTTTCAATGATATATTTGCTTACAGCTTCATCAACAAGTTGATCGAGAAGTTGGGAATAGGACTGCAAACGAAAATTGACAAACCCATGTAAAACAATGGATTTGTGTTCTAAAATATATTTCAATACTTCTGGCCAGACGAAAGCATCTCGTGTCCAGTAGGTTTCTTGTTCCAACAAAAGTGAATGAATGACAGCTAAAATGCTTTTTTGTTCCTCTTGGTCAAAATAAAAATAATTGTAACGTAAAATACGACAAAGGAGTTCATCTTCGTAAAAAGTGAGAATACATTCGGTTAGAAGTTCACTCAAACGATAAGTAAATTCGTCTTCTTGCTTTCCGGAGATAATGAATAATCACGTTTTGGTAAACACGAAAATGCTTTTCGGAGAAGTATACTTGGTCCATTTGGTAATCCGCAAACTTTTCAAGTAGATAATGAATTATCTCTGAATTATTTGTTTTAATGCACAACGATTTCATGAAAAAACTCCCTTCAAAAATATTATCTACGAAAAGACTGGTTCTATTCATATTTTATTCTTTTTTCCTGTTTTGGTGCTTTGCCAATCAAAAAAAGAAAGACGATTACTTGATCATCTTTCTAAAAAGTTTTACCAGTAAATTTTGTAGTCAATTTCAGGGAACACACAATCTTTTGCTTCAATATCTGCTAAAAAATCTTCGTTGATATGATTGTTTTTTAATGCAAAATATAATTTGGTAAAACGACCAATATGGTCTTTGATACGCTTTTTTGCATAATCTACCATCGTTCCGTTGGTAATAATGAAAAGCCAATCGCTACTTTGTGCTAACAGTAGTTCACGAGCACATTGGTTGAGTGCTCGAATTTTTAGCGGGTCTTGTTCTTGTGAGAAGATATGAGCAAGTTCCACCATACGGTCGCCTGCTTTATGTAAGTGGCGATGAACATAGTCATTTGTCTGATTAAGCCATACTTCACTATATCCATTAGCACCCCAACTGGAACGACATGGAGAACATTGTTGCATTTCGGGATAACGGTCAATGTATTCACTGGGTGTAATGAGTTTGAAATTGCAGTTATCATAATAGATTTTCTTAAACAAAATGTAAAGCCAATATGGACCTTCATACCACCAATGTCCATAGAGTTCAGCGTCATAAGGACAGAGAATAATGGGTGGATTGTTCATCAGTGGTGCAAGTTCGTTAATTTGTTGGGTACGACAATCCATAAAATGTCCAGACTGCTTTTCGGCTGAGTCCTTTGCCCATTGGACATCATAATAGTCTTTGGGACAGTCTTTTCCCGTAATACGGTAATATTTAATACCCGTATGAACACGAGCACCATTGGCTGCAATGTATGGTTTGATATAATCATAATCAATATCATAGCCAATATCACGGTAGAATTCACGGTAGTTGAAATCGCCAGGGTAACCGTTAATCGAACTCCACACTTGGCGAGAAGACTCGATATCTCGACCAAAAGCAATGACACCTTGCGGGGAAACAATCGGAGCAAAAGTACCATAAACAGGGGCAGGGTCTGCATATAAAATACCATGCGACTCGGTAATAATGTATTCAATCCCAAATTCTTTCAAATACTAGTCTGCTTCTGGTACATAGCCACACTCTGGAAGCCAAATACCACGCGGTTTTCTACCAAAATATTTTTCATAAGTTTGGACACCAACTGCAATTTGGGCTTTTATGGTTTGTTCTGTTACATAAAGGATTGGAAAATAGCCATGTGTTGCACCACAAGTAATAATTTCAAGTACACCAATATCTTGGAAATGCTTAAATGCTTCAATCAGATTACAGTGGTAAACATCACGGAATAGATGTAAGTCATTGGTATAACGGTCAAGATAATAGTGAGATAAGTGATTAACGCGTTCGTCATAAGTGGTACGTTCTACTTCTTTTTCAGAAAGTTCAATGTGTTTTTCGAGGTAATCAATATATCTTTCTTGTAATAATTTGTTATCTAACATATTAAGAAGCGGAGGCGTCATAGACATCGTAATACGGAAATCTACGTGTTCTTCCACTAATTTTGTGAAATTGATGAGTAATGGCAAATAACATTCGGAAATTGCTTCATAGAGCCATTGCTCTTCTAAATATGTATTATCTTCTGGATGGTGAATAAAAGGAAGATGTGCATGTAAGACAAAACTTACATAACCTT
>CANSOY010000039.1 GCA_947648765.1 uncultured Clostridium sp. | reverse complement strand
AATTGTTTTTCTCACAATATTCTTTTATCATTCGTAACTGTGAATCAATAGAATAGCCATTATCTCTTTGTTCATCTGTTGATACTCTTACATAAATTCCACATCTCATAAAATATTACCTCCTACTATTCCTGTGAATTTTTTAGGGTTTTGTATGGTAACTTTCTAAAAAACTTTAAAAAAACTTTACCCTCTCATATGTTTGCTCAGAAAATTATGTTTTTGCACCCACTAGTTTAGAAAAAAATTATAATTTTTTCATTTTCTTACATGTTTCTTAACTAAAACGCACTTTTGCAAGCTAAATCTTTAATTTCACAAGAATTTGTTTAATTTCTTTTATGTTATACTTTTGTTTATGTTCTTTAATGTAAAAGTTCTTATTTGAAATTTCATTTACTTTATATTCAAATATAGTAAGAGTAGATGGATGTGTAATTAGATATTCAGTTGGTTCAATAAATTGCAAATTAGTAGCCTTTAAATGCTTAATTTTGCCATTTTTAACTATATACTTATAGTCTTTTATTATTTCTAGTATTTCAGCATTTAGCTCTAATTCTTGTAATATTTCAAATTCAAGCATAAAAAATATTCTCCTTTCCAGAAAGAGAACATTTTGAGTTTAAATATGAAAAACAACCTACAAACTTTATAGTTCGCAAGTTGTTATAATTTGGTGCCTCGAACGGGAATCGAACCAGTGACACAGGGATTTTCAGTCCCTTGCTCTACCAACTGAGCTATCGAGGCATATAAACAAAAAAAATGGCGACCTGGAACGGGCTCGAACCGTCGACCTCTAGCGTGACAGGCTAGCGTTCTAACCAACTGAACTACCGGGCCAAAAAATGGTGGGCGCAATAGGGCTCGAACCTATGACCTCCTGCTTGTAAGGCAGATGCTCTCCCAGCTGAGCTATGCGCCCGTCTTCTATCGACTTACTAAGTATACTAAATTCAAAAATAATTGTCAACTACTTTTTGAAAATTTTTGTATTTTTTTCAAATTTTCCCCTTGCACAAAGGAAGAGCGGGGAAAATACATCTTCCCCCGCTTTTTTCACTTCCAATAGCGTGCGAACGTGTGGTTTCCGATTTCAATGCGTACTGGCATTGCAGTCTGGTTCCGAGCATCCTTTGCCTTTTGACTGATTGCATTCCAGTTGAAAAAGTAGAGTGCTCCACCTTTCCAATACGCCTCGTCGGTTAACCCTTGACGCTCTGCTTGTTCTCTCAGCAGCTGCTCGGTTACCCGCTCTCCAAGGAAAGCAAGTCGAACCGCTTCTTTGAGTTCATCAGACAGGTCTTCCTCAGTTACAGGTCGATAGCCTCCTCCGTAAGCTGGAACTTGCGGAACACCATCGATGACAGATGAATACCGATAGGGTCTTTGGAACTCCCCAATAATATTGTCTGCCCAGCCGTAGTCGACAGAGTTGAGTGCAACCTCAATCACTGCTGTCTGACCAATGGCATTTTCTGCTCCCGCTTCCGCGAAGGCAAGTTTGCAGGCATAGAGGAACTCCTCGTCAGTCGGTTGATACCGCCACTGAAACACTGGAGCTGAGGTCTGAACTGGCACCGGCTGTGCGGTGCTTTCTTCCAGTTGCGTGGGCAGGTACACCCATTCCGGGTTAGGGGCTTCGTAGGTGGTCTGGTCTACCTTGGTGTGGTATCCCAGTCGTGTTGCGGTAATTGGTCTGCTTTCCTCACGGGGAATGATTGGCTCCTTGCCCGCTGTGGACTGAGCGTCCGGCAAAACGATATTGAGTACTACCATTGCGAGCACAAAACTCACGATTGCTCGGACAGTCCGCATCTCGGACCTTCTTCTGCTGCTCTTGCGTCTTCTTGTTCTAGCCATGGGTTTTCTTCCTCCTATATATTTGCAATACGCAAATTTAATACTTTCTATGCACATAGCATATTACTTTATTATACCATATTTTCTTATTTTTTGCAAAAATCTGGTAAGATCATTTTCCATTTTTTGTATCTCTTGTCGTTCTAAACATATACTGTTTCGCATAATACATTTTTCTTCATTTCGAGCACGTGTTGAATTGCTGTTTTGGTAATTTCTCCTGTGCTCATACGGGCTAATTCATAAAGAATTTCTTCTTCTTTTATTTCTTTCACTTTTGTTTTGGTTGTTTCATTTTCTACTTCTTTATAGATATAGAAATGGTGGTCTGCTTTGGCTGCTATTATAGCCAAATGTGTAATCACAAAGATTTGGTGGTTTTGTGCTATTCGATTTAATTTTTCGCTTACACTTTTGGCTGCTTTTCCGCTCATTCCCGTATCAATTTCATCAAATATCATAATTGGAACTTCGTCTATTTGGGCAAACACAGTCTTTAAGGCAAGCATAATTCGTGATAGTTCTCCTCCAGAAGCAATTTTTACAAGTGGTTTGAAATCATTTCCTACATTGGTCTTGATTAAGAAACGAATTTGATCCATTCCGTGTGAAAAGAACTGGTCTTCTTGTTTACAAATTTCTACTTGAAATTCTGCTTGTTTCATTTCTAAATCTTCTAATTCTTGGTTAATATTGATTTCTAGTATTTTGGCAATTTTGATACGTTTTTCGTGGAGAATTTGTCCTAGTTCTTGCATTTTTTCTTCTACTTTTGCTAATGCTTTTTTCTTCTTTTGGATATATTCGTCTAGGTTCTCAATCTGATTGATTTCTTCTTCTACTTGCTTTTGGTATCTTAGAATTTCTGAAATGTTACTGCCATATTTTCGTTTTAGGCTAGCAATTAAATCTAGTCTTTCTTCTATCTGTGTACGGTCATTTTCGCTCCAATCATTCTGGTCTTGCATTTCTTCCATATCTCTTGCGAATTCTTGTACATCATAGTAGATATTTTTTAGGTTTGCTAATTTTTCGCCATACTTTTCATCTATCTTTTCTAGTTTTTCCATAGCTCGAATAGAAGTATGCAAAGCATCCATGGCTTGTTCATCTAAACTTTGTGTTACAATCCCTAGATTTTCTCTTATTTTATCTGCATAGATAATTTGTTTTCGTTGTTCTTCCAGTTCCTCTTCTTCGCCTTCTTTTAGACTGGCTTCTTCGATTTCTTTCTGTTGATATCTTAATAAATCTAGCCTTCTTTGTTTTTCTCGGTCATCCCCATAGTTTTCTTTCAATTCTTTTCGGATGGTACCATATTCCTGATAACAAGTCCTGTATGCTTCTTTGGTTGCAAGCAGTTCTTCTTTTTGATATTGGTCGAGATAGGCAATATGCTCTTTTTCGTCTAATAGTTTTTGGCTATCTTGTTGCCCATGAATATCGATTACTTGTTTCATAAAATCTTTTAATTCACTTACTGTTACTAATCTTCCGTTAATTTTGCACGCATTTCTCCCATTGCTATGGATTTCTCTTGTTACAATCACATTTCCTTCATCTGCTCTTTCATTTCCTGGTAAATAGAAACTGGCTTCTACAAAAGAATATTCTTCTCCTTTTCGGATCATTTCTTTGGAAAATCTTCCGCCTGCTAAAATATTGAGTGAGTCGATCATTAAAGACTTTCCGGCTCCAGTTTCTCCCGTTAATACTTGAAACCCGCTTTTTAGTTCCATAGTAACATCTTCAATAATTCCAATATTTTTAATATGAATGGTTGTCATCATATCGTTTCACCTCTTGCAAATATTTGTTTGGATATATTATATTCCTTCTTTGAAAAATGTCAAGTATTTTCGCAAACATTTTTTCGATATTTTGTTTCCTATTTTTTCAATAAACACTGGTATTTTTCTTTGTTTTATGGTATAATATAAATGTAGTGTGTTTGGAAAGGAGATTACCATTATGTTATATGAAATCGACCAATTCAATTTAGACATTGCTAACATAAAAAAAGATTTAGAAATCGAAGATATCGTTGTTACCGAAGAACAAGTGGCAACGTTAAAACAATATATCAATCAGGAAATTTCGTTTCAGGATATCGTTTCCCGAATTCAAAATTCTTTAGCATAGGATGATTGATATGAATGATTTTTATGAAGTACGTAACTCAATTTATTGCTATCCCAATAGCAATGTTCTAAAGAACAAATTAGATATTATGGATGCTACCAAATTACAAAAGGTAGAAACACAACTTGTTTTAATTAAACTCTATGAATTAAGACAAAAAGGAATTACTGGTGATTTCTCCCCTCGTCATTTGATTGCCATCCATCTTTTTATTTTCGGCGATTTATATCCTTTTGCTGGGAAATTTCGTACAGAAAATATTGCCAAAGACCATTTTCGTTTTGCAGAATGGGAATTTATTGAGGAAGAACTAAATCGCCTCACACGCCAGTTGCAAGCTGAAGATTATTTAGCTGGGCTTTCCAAAGAAGATTTAGCCAAGCGTCTTGCCTATTACCTATCTGAATTGAATGTATTACACCCATTTCGTGAAGGAAATGGTAGGACTATCCGAGAGTTCATTCGTCAATTAGCCTTGCGAAATGGCTATCTGTTTAATCTAACCAAAATATCTGCACAAGATATGCTAGAAGCAAGTATTGAGTCTATTATTGACGATAGCAAACTTGCTAAGCTAATCTTCGAATGTTTAGATGAGATACAAAACTAATGGGAGGAATTTATATGGAAAATTCAATTTCAGCACTTTGCACAAGAGCCTATGATAACTCGAAAAAACATGGTTTTTGGGAGCAAGAGAAAAACTTTAGTGAAGTAATCGCGTTAATGCACACGGAATTATCCGAAGCCTATGAAGAATACCGACATAAAAAAGGATATAACGAAACCTATTACGAAGAAAATGGAAAACCTTGTGGAATTCCTTCTGAACTTGCCGATGTTGTGATTCGTGTCTTCGACTTTTGTGGTGGTATGGATATTGACTTAGAAAAAATCATTTTAGAAAAGATGGAATATAATGAAACAAGACCATATAAGCATAATAAAGTCAATTAGAGTAGAATTCAAATTCTACTCTAATTTTTTACTTTCTATTCCTTACAGTCACAACTTTTTCCCATTGGATTCGCATAAAATTTCTTTTCTGCTAATTTATCTTGAACGGTACGAAGTGCTTCTCCAAATCTTTGGAAGTGAACGACTTCTCTTTCACGTAAGAAACGAAGTGGGTCAATGACATCTGGGTCATCTTTGCATAAATCGATTAGTTTTTCATAGGTTGCTCTAGCCTTTTGTTCAGCTGCAAGGTCTTCCTGAAGATCTGCGATAGGGTCTCCTTTTACTGCTAGAACAGCAGCATTAAATGGCCAACCAGCAGCTGCTTGTGGGTAAACGCCTACACCATGATCGGTATAATATGCACCTAAACCTGCTTTTTCAAGTTCTTCTGGGCATACGCCATCAGTTAATTGGTGTACAATACTTCCTACAATCTCTAAATGGGCAAGTTCTTCTGTTCCAATATCATTCAGAATTGCTTTGGATTTTTGGTCTGGCATACCAAACCTTTGGGATAAATAGCGAAGTGAAGCTGCTAATTCTCCATCTGGTCCACCATATTGCGAAATAATAAATTTTGCAAGTTTTGGATTTGGATTTTTAATTTTAACTGGATACTCTAATACTTTGTTATACGTCCACATAATTTAATTCCCTCCTTCTTCCCAAGGCCATGGTTCTTCTAGCCATCTCCATTTATTACAAGGAAAATAGATAGAAAGAGGACCATATACCTTTTGGTATTTATCCGTTAATTCTCTATATTTTTTACAATATTCACGGTGCATACAAACTGCTTTTTCATCATCTGGATGGGTATTTAGATATAACCCAAGTTCAATGATGGTAAAGTTAATTTCTCGAATGAACTGAAGCATTTCTTCACGTGCCATTTTATTTTGACAATCACATTGCATCATCGGTTACATCCCTCCCCAATTTTATTGGTTGCTTTGATGAAAGCAATTTCTTCTAAACTTTGACATGGTACATAAGGGCTAACAAGTTCAGGGAAAATGGTTCCCATTTTCAATCCAACTTCTGGTTCAAAAGTTTTTGTCATATATTGAATTGGAACATAACTTTGCCCAAACATTGGGTTTGCTGGAAATGGACTCATTTCCTCATCAAAGCCACATGCACATTCATCTTGTGGGCTGTTTCCTTGTGGCATGTTTGGAACATGGTCGCAAGTATCGTCGAAAACATCTTCTTTTTCTTTGTTACATCCACAGCATTTATTGCATTTGCAAGTATACATACTTTTTTCCTCCTTTTTTCAAGTATCTATTACATTTTATGTACAACTTTGCTAAAATGTGATTTTTTCCAACATACAACAAAAAAGAGTACCAACCTTTTGGTTAATACTCTTTGTATAATTTCTTTTTATAGTTTTAGAACGCCACCAATGGTACGGTTCATTAGGCTTGCTGTATGGTCTTCTAGTACAGCTGTACCACCAGCTACCATAACAACATCTCCCTCTTCTAACAAACCTTCTCCTTTTAATACATTGATACCATTTGAAATCACTTCTTTTGCACTTTCGCCCTCTGTAATCAATCGTGGTTGTACGTTCCATACAAGTGCTAGTTGACGATAAGTTTTCTCATTTTTGGTTACAGCATAGATTGGACAATCTAAGTTGAAGCCAGATAGAATGTTTGGAGTATCTCCTTTTTCAGTAAATGCAACGATTGCTTTTGCTTTCATATGAATTGCAGTATCACAAATAGCATGATTTAGTTTGAATTCATAATCAGAGTCATATTCTTCGCAAAGTGCTGCACGGAACCTCTTGGTATAGTGTAAGTTGCTTTCTACTGCTTCTGCAATTCTTGTCATCATTTCAACACACTCTACTGGATGTTTTCCAGTTGCACTTTCGCCAGATAGCATAACAGCTCCTGTGATATCATAAATAGCATTTGCCACATCAGATACCTCAGCTCTTGTTGGGCGAGGACTTTCTGTCATTGACTCTAACATTTGTGTTGCGGTAATAACCATTTTACCTGCTCTTCTACAATCACGAATCATTTTCTTTTGGACAACTGGTACTTCTTCAATTGGGATTTCTACACCTAAATCACCACGTGCAACCATAACACCATCGGTTACTTTTAAGATTTCTTGGAAATTATCAATTCCTTCTTGGTTTTCAATCTTAGAAATAATCTTAATTCTCTTTCCGCCATTTTCGTCTAATACTTTACGAATTTCTAATACATCATTTGCATTACGAACAAAAGATGCTGCTACATAATCAAAATCCACATGGCATCCATCAATTAAGTCTTTGATGTCTTTTTCCTTTAGAGCTGGTAAGTTGATGTGTACACCTGGTATGTTAATGCTTTTACGATTTCCAAGAGCACCACCTGCTGTTACCACACAATATACATCATTATTTTCAATTTTCTCTACTTGTAACTCTAATTTTCCATCGTCGATTAACACAATGTTTCCAACATGAAGATCTTTTGCTAAATCTTTATAAGTTACAGAAACACGTTCTTTATTTCCAACCAAATCATCTTGGCAAAGGACGAATTTTTGTCCTACTTCTAATATTGTTGGGTTCTCTTCCAATTTTCCAGTACGAATTTCAGGTCCTTGTGTATCTAGTAATAAAGCAACTGGTAATCCTACTTCTTCCCTTGCTTGCTTTACTGCATCAATATATTTCTTTTGCTCTTCATAACTTCCGTGTGAAAAGTTAATTCTGGCAACATTCATTCCTGCCTTGATTAAGTTTTTTAATACTTCTACTTCTAATGTTGCAGGTCCTATTGTACATACAATTTTTGTTTTTTTCATGGTCTAATACCCTCCATTTTCCATATTATTTTTTCCCAAACAGCCTATATTATACCATAGTGCTTTTCTGGTTTCAAGACAATCTTCGATAAATTTCGTCATTTTCTTCCAAAGAAAAACTATCTAATAGTTTTCCTACTAGATAGTTTATTCTTAGACACTTTATTTGGTTTCTTCCATCCATTTAATTAAGTTCAAATTAGCAGAGTCTAATAGCATTTCATGTTTTGGCATAACACGGAAGGTATAACCAAATTTTCCACCAGTTGTAAGCGAAATCTTTGCAGAATAGTGGTATTCTCTTTGTTCTTCGTTGGCTTCTTCTAGTTTCATTGGAATAATTTGAATACTCTCTACCATTCCACTATCTTGAATTTGTCCATAGTATACCTGTGCTTCGATGGAGTCTTTACTGATGTTTGGTAATTTTATCTTACAAAATACTTCAATTTCATTTCCTGCATCGATGGTTAGATTTTCTGCATTTTTCTCTTGCTCAATTTGGATATCGTTCCAGTTATTGCGAATTTCATTTTTCCAAATTTGGTATTCGGATACTTTATCCAATTGAGAACAATATTTGTTATATAGATTGCAAAGTGGAATATATAACTGGTTGGTATAATCGACTAACATACGAGCGGTACTAAATCTACCACCTGTTGAGATAATCGAGTTCTTCATGGTTTTTACCCATTTTTTAGAAAGACCATTTTTATCTCGGTCATAATACATTGGTGCAATTTTATGCTCTAAGGTATAGTAAATTCCATTGCTATCTGCAACATCTTGTTCTTCGTAATTATCATACTCCTGATTAGTTCCAATCGTCCAACCATTGTAAGAGTTATATCCTTCTGCCCACCAGCCATCTAATACACTAAAGTTAATAACACCATTAACAGATGCTTTTTGTCCACTAGTTCCAGATGCTTCCATTGGTCTTCTTGGCGTGTTAAGCCATACATCTACACCACTGATTAGCAATCTAGACATTGCAATATTGTAACTTTCCATTAGGAAAATCTTGCCCTTGAATTGTGGCTTCATCGAAATTTCGTGAATATATTTGATTAAGTCTTGTCCCTCTTTGTCCGCTGGATGTGCTTTTCCAGCAAAGATAATTTGAATTGGCTTATTCGTATCATTCAAAATTTGTGTCATTCTCTCTAAGTCTTTGAAGATTAAGGTTGCTCTTTTATACGTAGCAAATCTTCTTGCAAATCCGATGGTTAGTGCATTTGGATCTAGTTTGGATGTAATATTGTTAATCTCTTCATAGGAATTTTCTTTTACCATTGCTAGTAATTTTACTTTACGCTTTTTATGTTCTTCCCATAGTTTCTCGTCTGGAATACTATCGATTTTCTCCCAGATTTCGTCTTTATAGATATTATCTTGCCAATATGGGGTTAAATATTTATTAAATAATTCTTTTAAGTTAGAAGATAACCATGAGCAAGTGTGAATACCATTGGTAACATAGGTAATTGGGGACTCATTTGCTGCAATGTTTGGCCATACTTCTCCAAATAGTTCTCTGGATACTTCTCCATGTAATTTACTAACACCATTTTTCTTGCCTGCTATTTTAAGGGCTAGAATTCCCATATTGAAGCCATCTGTCGTTTCTTTTTATGGTTTCATACCAAGTGCCAAAAATTCTTCTTCGGAAATTCCTAGTTTTACCCAGAAATCTTTGAAGTATTTACGCACTAAATCTAATGGGAAAATATCGTTTCCAGCAGGTACTGGCGTATGAGTTGTAAATACCGTTTTAGAAGTTACAATTTCTTTGGCTACCTCAAATGATACTTTCTTTTCTTTGATAATATTTTTAATCAATTCTAAGGTTAAGAAAGCAGAATGTCCTTCATTCATATGATATACAGTTGGATTTAATTTGAGGCTCTTAAGAAGGCTAACACCAGCCATTCCAAGTACCATTTCTTGTTGGATACGTGTTTCTTGGTTACCACCATATAACGTGGTCGTAATCGAGCGATATTCTTCAATATTTTCGTCGATGTCGGAATCTAATAGATAGAGTGTTACACGACCTACAATAATTTGCCATACTTTTAGGTAAAAACCTTTTTTCGGGAATTTCAAGTAAATAATTAAATCTTCCCCATCTTCTCCCTTTACTTTTGTAATTGGTAACGTATCTAGGTCAATGGTTTTATATTCGGTTTCTTGTACGCCTTTTCCATTGATTTTTTGATAGAAATAGCCATTACGATAAAGTAACCCAACAGCAACAAGAGGAATACCTAAATCACTGGCAGATTTCAAATGGTCGCCAGATAGAATTCCCAAACCACCAGAATAAATTGGAAGAATTTGGTCCAATCCGTATTCTGCTGAAAAGTATGCAATTACATCTTTTTTATTCTCTGGATAGGTACGATTAAACCAAGTATTTCGGCTATCCATATAAGCATCAAAATTAGCGACAATGCGGTCATATTCTTTCAAAAAATCCCATTTATCTGCTGCTATTTCTAGTTTTTCTTGTGATACATTTTTCAAAAATTTAACTGGGTTCTTTTCGACCGTTTCCCATAAATCAATATCGATGGTTTTGAATAATCTTAAAAATTCTGTGTTCCAAGACCACCAAAGATTATTGGCAATTTCTCCTAATCGATTGATTCGTTTTGGTAATTGTGGATTTACAATAATTTTGTTAAATACGTACATTTTAACCTTATCCTCCGTTACTCTCTTTTTCATTTTCCTTTGGTAAAAATTTCTTCCATTTTATTATCTACTAATCTACATTTTTTGTCAATTATCTTTTTCACTTTTCTTGCTTTCTTTTTCTTCTTTTTTCTTTAATAATGCGTCTAAATCAAATAAGTCTGCGAGTTTTGCAAGTCTTTCATCTTCTAATCCTAAATTGTCTTGTTTTTTCTCTTTCATTTTTCTGTCCTCCTCATTTTCTTTATTATATTTTGCTGAGAATTAGAAATCAAGTATATTTTTTCTTTTTCCTTGGTTATTCCAAATTTTGTGATATAATAGACTTATCCAAAAAAGAAAAATGGTTACTAGACTTTCTTTTCTTTTTTTGGTATTCTTTGATTGAGGAGGTAAGATTGCCTTTATGAAATATGTAAAAAGATTATTACTCTTGTTACTCGTTGTTGTTGTTTTAGTTGCTTCGGTTGTTATTCTCAATGGATACAAAATGCACGAAAAAGCCGTACAGGAGCAAAGTGTTAAAGATAAAATTGCTAGTATTCAAAATTCAGAAAATTATGTTGGGTATTCAGAACTGCCAAAACAATATTTAGATGCCATTGTTGCTGTCGAAGACCATCGTTTCTATAAGCATGGGCCAATCGACCCAATCGCTCTTCTTCGTGCATTTATGGTAAATATTCGTGAAAAAGACTTGCAAGAAGGTGGCAGTACCATTACCCAACAAGTTGCCAAAAATCTTTACTATATCCGTGAAAAAGATGTGGTTAATCGTAAAATAGCAGAAATGTTTACCGCATATGAACTAGAAAAGAATTATGAAAAGGATGATATTCTTCTCCTTTATGCGAATACCATTTATTTTGGCGATGGATATTATGGTATCAAAGAAGCATGCAATGGCTATTTCAAAAAAGAGCCGAAGGACATGGATTTATATGAGTCTACGATGATGGCAGGAGTACCAAATGCGCCAAGTGCTTATGCACCAACAAAAAGCTTTTCACTTGCTACTAGCCGTCAGCAAAAGGTACTACGTAGTATGGTTGAATATGGCTATATCTCACAAAAAGAAGCAGATGATGCAATCGCATCTTCCACCTATACAGCCGAAAGTTTTCGCAAACAAAAAAGTACACAAGAATAAAAAAGAAGGCACTAGTTCGAAATGGAATTAGTGCTTTTTTCTTTGTTTTCTTTACTTTTTCTCCATTTTATCTTATAATAAAAGTGGAGATTATGTAAATATATTCCTATGTTGGCAAGCATGACCTTTCAACCCTAGCAAAATATTTTTTAAGGAAGTGATACGCATGACCTATACCCAGCAAGGAATTTCCGTTACTTTCACCCTACAGAGTATCCGTCATACCTTCTGTGTGAAAGTCAAAATTCCCTCTACTGCAGCCCGGGACGCTCGTACTCTCGTCATCGGCAACAAAGGCTTTGAACTCAAACTTGTACGTAAGCGTCCCAGCCCCAACGACATTGTTGTTTGCTTTTGCCAAGATTATGTCGTTGGCAAAAACAAGGATTTGCTCTGTGGTAAACCGCTCTTTTGTTCTTACGAGGACGAGTTTTATGAGTATCAGCTCACATTGCAACCTTCGTTTTACGCACCACCTCCCATCGCGAATTTGTACCACCCGGAGAAGAATGGACCCATTCAGCGTAATCCTCGCTCCCGAGCCAAGTTAACTTCTCCTCGACCAATTCCGTACACGCGCAGCAATATTAGCAAGCCCTATTCTGGTGGGCGGGTGGCCTCGAAGTAGGTCATGCCAAGAAAAAAGCACTGGTTCCCCTCGAACCAGTGCTTTTTCTTATTCGATTATTCCGCCATGGCATTGCAAGATAAATACTAATTTTTCTCCTTGATAGACTTTTTCCACTCCTGTAAAGTTTTCAATCGTTCCTTTGGATTGAAAGGTATATACATAGCCTTCATTTTCAAATCGGCTTGGTCCTCGAACTGGTAAAACAGTGGTATCTTCTCCTACTTGCATAAGTGCTGGTCTTAAAGCCTTGTCCATTGCCTCTTCACTCAAGGTTTCGTCCACAGTTACGCCATAATAGTTCATGCCCCATTTTGGTACTTCTCCTCCTCGATAAACCACTTCTTCTCCCATAAATCTGGTTCCACCAAAATAGGTATCGTGGTAAATCATTTGTTCTCCTTCGATTTCTTCTGCATATTGGTAATCGTTAGATCCTAACCTACTTGCTTTCTTCTTTTCTGCATTTCCATTGGCATAGGTTTGCTTTTTGGCACAAATGAGAAAACCGGTTAGAAGATTGCTCGGTAAATCTTGAAAGGTTGGAAGTTGTGCTTCTGGAAGTCCCAATTCTCGTGCGTATTCTTGCATTTCTACATAGTCTTGTTTACTCGCTCTATCTAATTGGAACACTTTGTTGGAAAATATAACATAATGATATTTCTCATTTCGGAAATCGCAATACCAATCATTACAGTGTGAGGTATCGATAAGCTGACTTAGTCTTTCTGCATATTCCTCTATTTTCTCTTCTGGTATCTCAACTGTATCCAAGGTCCATTTTGAAAGCCATGGTGTGTTTTCTCTTTCGGTTACTTCTTCTATCTCTTGCGAAACCAATCTCAATTCTTTGAGAATCGTCATATCTCGCAAACTTTCTTCGATAATTACACCTTTATATTCCATTCTTTTCTCCCACCTTCAATTTTTCTTCTAATTCTATCCAATTTGTTACTTTCTCAATTTCTGCTGTGCAATTTTGGTTTACATCAGAAACAAACAAAATGCTTCGTATTCCTTTTTCTTTTACTGCTAGACAGTGTTTGATTGCATCATCTACAAGAACGTCAATTTTATTTTCTTCGCATAATTCTGCTTTTCGAAAAGCATTAAAGATAATCTTGGTATAACCGATTTGGTTTTTCGCTAAGTAATCTAGTGTAATTTCCTGAGAACCTTGAAATCTATCTTCTCCTCTTGCCGTTATGATATAGATTTCATTTTCTTCCTCTCTTAGCCTTCTAATCACTTGGCTTACATTTTCTTTTAGTTTGGCACTTTTTAGGATAGCTACAATATTGTCTGCAAAAAATTTTGCTACTTGCTCATTTGGGATTTCGCCTCGCATTACTTCTTCCATATGGTCTGAAATTTCCCCATTTTTGTCATACTTTTCAATATATTCTCGCATTGCTTCTGATGTGTTTGTCATAACATCATCAATATCTATTCCAATTCTCATACTTTCTCCCTCCTATCCTTTGGTTAGGTTTTGTGCTAAATTTTTCATTGCATCTTCATTTTCTTGACTCATGCTTGTTTTTATCTGAATGATTGGCTCTATGATGTGGATTTCTTTCATTGGTTCAAGCATTTCTTTTATTTTTTGTGCAGCAAGAGGTGCCCATGAACCATTTTCTATGATT
>CANSOY010000038.1 GCA_947648765.1 uncultured Clostridium sp. | reverse complement strand
CATCCCTATTTTCGGTATGGTAAAAAATGAGAAACACCGCACAAGAGCGTTAATCAATGAAAATCGAGAAGAATTAGAAATCTCCGAAGAACTGAAAAATGCGATTACAAGATTTCAAGATGCTGTTCATGATACCGCTATTTCGTACCATCGTAAGTTAAGAGATGAGGCTATGACGAAATCGAGTTTAGACGAAATTTCCGGAATAGGAACCGCTAAAAAAGCAGCGTTATTAAAACATTTTGGCAGTGTTAGCAAAATCCAAGAGGCATCCATCGAGGAACTAATGGAAGTCAAGGGAATTACCAAAAATTTGGCAGAAAGAATAAAAGAAGGGTTAAAGTAGAAATTTTTGCCAAAAAATGATATAATAGCAAGGAAAAAGCCATACGAAAATAGGCATAAACCGAGAAGAACCCGAATACAATGATAGTAAATCAAATCATAAGGGGGATTTTTGTATGGAAAATTTAGAAAATGCTGTTTTTGAAGCAGGAGCAAAAGAGGACAAGTTCTCTTTTTGGAAAATGAAAAGAGAATGGAAAAGGAAAATCCGAAGATTTCAAAGTAAGGTTGATACCAAAAGGATAAAAAATCATTTTATGACACTGGTAATTGGGGCAGCGCTTGCATTTATTGCAATTGATGTAATCCTCATTATGAACTTTATGAGCCTGTTACGTGTGTTATAAAGAAAAGGAAGAAGCATGATTGTAGCAAAAGATTGGAAAGATTATGAAATATTAGATATGGCAAATGGCGAAAAACTAGAACGTTGGAAAGATGTTATTTTAGCAAGACCAGACCCACAAATCATCTGGAAAGAAAAGACTTTCCCGGAAAAGTGGAAGAAAACTAATGCAAGATACCATCGTAGTTCAACTGGCGGTGGTTCTTGGCAGTACGAAAAAAAGATGCCAGAAAGTTGGAAAATTCAATATAAGAATTTGACCTTTCAAATTAAGCCAATGGGTTTCAAACATACGGGACTATTCCCAGAACAAGCCGTAAATTGGGATTGGATGATGGACAAGATTACAAAGGCGAACCGCCCAATTCGTGTCCTAAATCTATTTGCCTACACAGGGGGAGCAACGGTTGCTTGTCTAGCAGCAGGAGCATCTGTTTGTCATGTAGATAGTTCCAAAGGAATGGTAACTTGGGCAAAGGAAAATGTAGCAGCCTCAGGGCTAGCAGATAAACCAGTCAGATATATCATTGATGATGTCAATAAATTTGTCAATCGAGAAATCCGCCGAGGCAACCAATACGATGCCATTATTATGGATCCACCTTCTTATGGAAGAGGGACGAATGGAGAGGTATGGAAGTTTGAGGAAAATATAGACGACTTAGTAAATCTTTGCACAAAAGTACTATCGGATGACCCATTATTCTTTTTAATCAACTCGTATACCACGGGAATATCGAGCACAGTTTTAGCAGATATTTTGCAAATGGCAATTTCCAAAAAAGGAACTGTAACAGCAGGAGAAATCGGACTTCCTATGACAGGTTCTTCGTTAGTTCTTCCTTGTGGAATTTTTGGAAGATGGGAGAAATAAATGCAGAAATTAAATGTAATCTATGAAGACAACCATATCATTGTGGTAGAAAAAATGGTAAATATTCCATCCCAAGGCGATAAAACAGGCGATTTAGATATGCTAACGATAATTAAAGATTATCTGAAAGAAAAGTATAACAAGCCGGGAAATGTGTATCTAGGACTTATTCATAGGCTAGATAGACCAGTTGGTGGCGTGATGGTGTTTGCGAAAACATCGAAAGCAGCAGCAAGACTAAGTGAGCAAGTACGCAACAAAGAATTTCAAAAAGAGTATTTAGTGGTTGTGAATGGTAAGATGGAACAAGAGCGAGGGGAATTCCAAGATTGGCTCTGGAAAAATGAGAGAGCAAACCAAAGTAAAGTAGTGCCAGAAGGCACGAAAAATGCAAAATTAGCGAGTTTAGAATACGAAGTAATAACCTATGCGGATGAAATTGATTTATCTGTTGTACGAGTGAAATTACATACGGGAAGACATCATCAAATTCGAGTACAATTTTCGAGTCGAAATCATAGTATTTATGGCGATCAAAAATATGGGGGAAGAGGGCATGGAAAACAAATTGCTTTATGGGCTTATCGCTTGACGATTTTTCACCCAATAACCCGAGAAGAAATGTGTTTTCAGGTATTACCAGAAATAAATGGTACATGGAAGATATTAGATGGAGTAGAGTTGTAAAAAGCTCTACTTTTTTTGTTTTGTGAATATTATCACAGAAAAATTAGAATAACAAGAAAAATGGAATATATTTTACGAAAAGTCCAAAATCATATATGAAAATAAAATTTTAAGTTTTCGTATAAGAAAATGGCACTTTCATATAATTTTGACAAAGTTTGTCGAAATTTATTATATGCTTTATTCAACCTAAGAGGTGGAGTAAAGAAATGATTGAGAAAATAAGTGATTTTTTAACAGAACAAATTCGACAAGAACAACCAGAGATTGACAATGAAAGAGCAGAGGCAATCAATTATGGAATTCAGCTAATGTTCGGAGAAGTTCCTAAAATCTTCTTACTATTTTTTCTGTCTTTTTTGTTGGGAGTAGGTCCATTAACAATAGCAACCTTTTTCATTTTGCTATTATATAAAGCATTTTCAGGTGGATTTCATGCGAAAACACATTTGGGGTGTATTATTTCGACAAACGTCTTTTATATTGGATGTGCGTTGCTAGCAAAATACCTTGTGATACCAGAACCAATACGACTTGGAATGATTGCCGTAACTTGGATTACTGGAATGATATTAGTAAGCAAATATGCACCAGCAGATACAGAAAACTTTCCGATTTTGCGAAAAAAAGAACGAATACAACGAAAAATCTTATCCTATATAACACTTACAATAGTATTACTAATTGCTACTTTTGTACCATGGCGAGAACTTGGAATTGCACTAATCTTAACGACATTTATTCAAAGCCTGTTTTTGACACCAGCTGTATATAAGATTACAAAAAATAAATATGGCTATGAAGTATATGGAACAGAAGAGTGCCCTGAAAATCTATAATTTCGTTAATAAAGTATGCGCATACTTATTAAAATATATGAACTAAGGAGGAAAATAAATGTTAAAATTACTAGCTAAAATTGCAGAAAAAAATGCAAAAAGCACAAACACAGCTTGTTTACTTTTTGGTATATTTCATCAACCAAAAATGCCAGCTTCTCTAATCAAAAAAGATTAGTCTTGTGTTCAAAATGAGAACATATAGAAACAAAGAATAAAAAAATAAAATGATTTCAAAATATAAATATTTCCTTAAACAAATTTAAGCAGATAACACCAGTTATCTGCTTTTATATATTAATAATAAATTTCTAATTGTTGTGTGAAATAGGTACTATCTTTTGTAGTATAAAGATTTAGGTTTTTGGCTTTACTGATAAAACGGCGAACTTCCCATAAGCCTAATCCACGATTTTCGCCTTTGCTCGAAACACCCTTTGTATAAATCTGTTCCGTATCAACGGATTTATCTTTGTAACTATTGGATAAACAAATAACATAACGGTTACGTTTGGCTTCATTACGAATATGTAAGTTCATAATCTTTTCGTAGGACTCTTTTGCAGCCTCAATCGCATTATCAAATAGAATACCTAAAATTCTGCTAAGTTGATAAACAGGAATAAATTTCTCAAGTTCTTTGAAATCCACAAATACCTCAAAGTATGCAATATCAATGTTAAATTCTTTTGCTGTAAAATATTTTGAGGTAAGTAAACTGTAAATTGCAGGGTCGTTAATTGTGTTTGGATTTAGTAAAGATAAATGGTTAATACGGAGGGAGTCCTTTTGAACTTGAGGAAAGTATGTTTTCAAACCATCCATATCATTAACACTAATATAACCACCGATTGCTTGTAAGATATTATCAAAGTCGTGTTTGATGCCACGAAGTTCGTCATGCAAAGCAGACAGAGTTTTGTTATATGCCTTTTCTTGTTCGAGTGTTTGACTGGTAAGTTCAAGTTGAGCACTCCTAATGAAAGTTGTAATACTAATGACAAAATAAGCAATGAAGCAAGCGATATTTAGCAAAACAACAATCAAAGGCAAATGATTATTGTAAAACATACCTAAGTAAAATTGAAAAATCATAACGAATGCGGCTAAAACAAAGTTAATAATAAGTTCTACTTTTCTAGGTTTTGAAATGGTATCGAAAATAGAAATGTTTATATGAAATCTCTTTAGAATTCGATAAATTATAAAAAGTATTAGATAAATAACACAAATCAAAGAGACTCTATAAATAGGAATATTATATATTTGCTCATAACTTATATGGAAAAAGGCAGAGTAAGTCTTACCTAGTAGAGTATCTAACACAGCAATAACTGCTAGAGGAATAAATTCTGATAAGATACTCCTTATTATTCCAGGTTTGAAAATTACATAAATAAAAATAGGAATTAGTATCAAATGAAGTATTGAAGAAATCGACCTAGAAATAAAGAATTCAGTGATGGCAGAGAAGAGCGTCATAACAATAAAATAGATTATCATCTTCTTATGCGTAAATTTAATATCTAAGATTGTTGTTGCTAAGTGAATAGTTAAATAGATTTCAACTAGAACAAATGGTAGAACTAACTTTGTAGTTAAATCTGGATTTTCAGTTGTTAATGCGTTTATTATTTGGTCCATGATGGTTAAACACCTCCATAAATTTTTCTTTATATTTTGGTCCGATGTAACAATGGCAATCTTGTCCAAAGTCAACTTGGTTTGTAGCAATCTGTATGCCTGTTATTTTATCTAAATTAACGATATAGGATTTATGACAGCGCATAAAATTATCCGGAAGAGAGTCCTCTAACTTGCTAAAGGAGTTATAGACTTCCAACACACTATCGTCTGTGTAAAAAATCGATTTCATACCCTCTTTTACAATATAATTCACTTTATCTGCACTAATAATGGTATTCTTATTGTCTATCTTAATAAAAGACTTAGGCGAATAGGAAATGTCATCGAATAAACGTACTAAAGTATCGTCTACTCGTTCTGCTGTAATCGGTTTGGATAGATAATCAAAAGTCTTGTAGCGGTAAGCAATCAAGCCATATTCCAAATGCCCAGTTGTAAAAATAAGATAAACATCTTTATTTTTCTTGCGAATTTTCTCTGCCAGTTCTAATCCAGACATTTGCGGTCGCATATCAATATCCAGAAAAACAACATCGACAGGGTTTGTTTTGATGTATTCCAAAACGTCTTGGGGATTTGTTGTAGATAGGGTAATTTCAGCATCAAAATTATGTTTCATAAAAGATAATTCGAGTGCTCTGTTTAGACGTTTTAGGGCACCAACACAATCATCACAAAGAATAAAACTCAACATAGTATTTCCTCTTTCGTAAAAATTAAGATATTTCAAAATATTTCCAATACAAAATTCATAATAGAACAATTTTCATCGATTGTCAATACTTCAATCTCGAAATGTCGAAAAGTGCAAAAATATTCTCCTGCCGAATAACTTTTTTTGAAAAAAGGCAAATAATGTAATTCCTAAGGACGAAAATATTTCTAAAATTTGTATATAAAAAATAATAACACATTGTACACAAAAAGTGTACAATAAATTAAAAAAAATGAAAACTTTTGAAAGACAAAAGCAGAAACGTAAAAAAAATAAGGCATTTTCAAATGCCTTAAAAAGGTAAATCCGCATCATTACGAATCGGAAAGTTACGAATATTATTTTTTACTGGGATATCTTCAAAAGGGTCCTCGTCTTCAAACTCCTCATATTCCGAAAAATCATCTTCGAGAGTGTCAGAGTCCATCATTAAGAAACCAACTATATTCAGGAATTCTTCAGGAGACATCGCGTCAATTTTTTTCTTCACTTCTTCTTTCATAATCGTTATTTCATTTGCGAAAGGAAGTGTTTTCTTTTCGTCTTTTTTCTCGTTCATTTTTATACCTCCCGCACCAATTATACTACAAAAGGTGCGAATTAGCAATCGTTTTACTGGTTGCAATCTAAAAAGAATTGTGGTTCAATAAAGATAACAAGGAGGGGATAACAAATTATGACAAAAAATGAAAAGAAATTTTACAAAGAAAATTTACAAGAAGTATTACATACAACACTAAATCCTTATGAACCAGGAGTGGTAAGAATTCATTTGGTACCAGCAAAATATCATCCATTCCGCATTACACCAAGTGTGGTCATTCTAAATGGAAAAGATATTATACCAATCAACTTAGCATGGACCATTTTGCTTGCTCTATTTATTCAACAAGTAAATTCTTATCAAGGAAATGAAGTAACCGAAGAGCAAATTCAAGAAGTGGTAGACAAAACGGTTAAAAAAATGACAGAAATCTATCGAAAACCGGGAGAAGAGGTGTTTCGAGAGGACTTGAACCGAATTTTATCAGTTCTAATCGATATTGCAGAAGGAAGAGAACCGAAAGAAGAAATTGGACAATTATCCATTGGACAATATGCAAATGAAATGAAGGCACCACACAGAATTGACCTAATGATAAGCAGTATGCAAAAAGATGGACACTGGAATTGCAATCAAAAATGTATCCATTGCTATGCGGCTGGTCAAAAATATGCAGACCAAAAAGAATTAACCACAGAAGAATGGAAGAAAATAATCGACAAATGTCGAGAGGCGTGCATTCCACAACTTACGTTTACGGGCGGAGAGCCAACCAAACGAGAGGACTTAGCCGAGTTAATCGATTATTCCCGATGGTTTGTAACAAGACTTAATACCAATGGGGTATTGCTAACTGAAGAACTATGTCAGAAGTTATATCAAGCAAGTTTGGATAGTGTGCAAGTAACCTTTTATTCAGCAAACCCAGAAGAGCATAATCAATTAGTTGGAGCACCAAATTGGGAAAAGACGGTAACCGGCATCAAAAATGCAATCAAGGCAGGCTTGCCAATTAGTATCAATACACCACTTTGTTCCATCAATAAAAACTACCTAGAAACCCTAAAATACTTGCATGAATTGGGGATTAAATATGTTTCTTGTTCTGGGCTAATTGTAACAGGAAATGCCAAAACAGAAGCATCCAAAGAAACTCAATTATCAGAAGAAGAATTGTATGGAATTCTCAAAGAAGCCTGTGCGTATGCCAATGAGAATTTAATGGAAATTAGTTTCACTTCTCCAGGTTGGGTAGCCGAAGAAAAACTAACCGAACTAGGACTTGTTATTCCAAGTTGTGGAGCATGTTTGAGCAATATGGCAATTGCACCAGATGGTGAAGTGGTACCATGCCAAAGCTGGCTTGGAGAAGATGCAGGACTTGGTAATATGCTAACAACTGAATGGGAGAAAATTTGGAATAATCCAAAGTGCAAGAAGGGAAGACAGTATTCTGCTAAAGTAGAAGGAAAATGCCCTTTAAGAGAAGGAGGGTGCTAGTATGAAAAAAATATATTTCCTATTTAGCATTATACTCATAATTTTCTTTTTAGGAATATTTCAGTCCGCTACTTATGCAGTAGACTTAGACCAAATTGAAAATATGACGGTAACGATTGACCCACGTATGAATGACGCTAGTTTAGATATCCAATATGAAATTACTTGGAAAGTATTAAACTCTACGATAGAAGGACCTCTTACTTGGGTACAGATTGGAACGCCAAATTCTAGTTTTGATCACGCTACTGCCATTTCAGATAATATTAAAAAAATTCAGAAATATAATAGTGGTAATTATGTGAGAATCGATTTCAAGAAATCTTATCAAGCGGGAGAAAGTGTAACTTTTCGCTACACCATTCATCAACCGAATATGTGCAGGGTATCTGGAAGTAAGTGTAAGTTTGAATTCACACCAGCATGGTTTACAGATATTAAAGTAGATAATCTGACTATTCGCTGGAATGCAGAGAGTGTTACCAAGAGTGATAACAATTCCAAAGAGGACAATTATCTGGTTTGGAATAAAAAGAATATGAAAAAGGGTGAAAAATTAACAGCTAAAATCGAATACAATAAATCTTCTTTTTCGACTATTAAAACGAAGGTTGAAACTTCCAAAAGAGGAAATGGTGCACTCATTGCATTTGTCGTTTTCCTTATTGTTGTGATTGTCATATGTTCTTTCTTAGGTGGCGGGGGAGGATATTATGGACATAGCGGTTTCTATAGAGGTGGCTATGGACCAAGATTTTATGGTGGTTGTGTTCGCAGTTGTGCCTGTGCAAGCAGTTGTGCTTGTGCTCATAGTAGTTGTGCAAGTAGTTGCGCTTGTGCCTGTGCTGGAAGTGGTAGAGCAGGTTGCTCGAGAAAAGATTTTTATGGAACCAATGTAACAACAAAGAAACTACAAAAAGCAATGAAAAATAGAAAGAAAATAAAATGAAGAAAAAAAGTATATGGGTTTGCATGGTGTTACTAATCTTTTTTGTCGAGATGTTTTCCACTCGTGTTTCTGCCAAAGAGTTGACCAAAGGAGAAATTCAGAGAATTGAAAATATGGTAATAATAGTAGAGCCACGAATGAAAGATGGAACGCTAGATGTTCAATATGAGATAACTGTCAAAGTGTTGGAAGATTGGGGAGACAAACCTCTTACAAGGGTAAGCGTTATGGCACCAGGATTGCATTTTGACCAAGTAACAGCCCTTTCTGGTAACATCCAAAAAATTTCAACAGATAGACAAAAAGGTCGTGTACAAATTGAGTTCAAAAAGGGATATTATAAAGGAGAAAGTGTAACTTTCAAATATTCACTCCATCAAAAATCTATTGGGATTGTATCTGGAAATATTTACAGGTTTGAATTTCAATCACCATTACTTACAACGAAAATAGACAACCTTATTATCAAATGGAAAGCAGATTATGTACAAGAAAGTGATTGTCATTCTCAGGACGAAAATTATCTTATTTGGCAACAAGAAAATGTACAACCGAAGCAGAGAGTAAACGCCAATCTAAGGTATCATAAATCCGATTTTAAGTCTGTATCAAAAGGCAAGAAGCAATTAAACAATATTCGATTGAATAGAAGAAATAGAGGAATTATAGGGCTTGTTGTAATCTTAATAAGTGCTTTCATTTGCTTTTTAGCTTTGCAAGCAATAACAAAAATCTAAAAGCATGGAGGAAAACGAAAATGAAGAGAAAAAGTATCATATTTTGGCTATTCGTAGGATTTTTCCTCATTTTGTTCCATCCAAATGTTGGGGCAATCCAAGAAGATAAAGAACTAGACAAAATTGAGAATATGGTTGTAACGGTTGAACCGTGCATGGAAGATGCAAGCCTAGATATTACCTATGAAATTACATGGAAAGTATTAGACTCGATTACAGGAGGACCTCTTACCTGGGTACGAATTGGAACACCCAATGCAAAATTTACGAAACCAACAGCCTTAACAGATAATATTGCCCAAATTAAAAAATATAACGGAGAATATGTGGCAATTAGTTTCAAAGAAAAATATACCACTGGGGAAAGTGTAACCTTTAAGTATTCCATTCATCAACCAAAAGTGTGTACTGTTACAGACGAAATCTGCGAATTTGAATTTAGACCAGCGTGGTTTGATTATATGCGAATAGATAACCTCACTGTCAAATGGAAAGCAGACCAAGTGAAGGAAAGTAATAGCCAACTTCAAGAAGGAGAGTATCTTGTTTGGAACCGAAAAAACATGGAGAAAGGTCAGAAACTAACAGCAAGAATAACCTATGAAAAAAAGGCTTTTACGAAGATAAAAAAGGGAACAGATAATCGAGTAAAGAACAAGTCAGCCAATACTTGGCAAAGGAATATGCAGTATTTTATTGTATGCGTCATTATGATAGGAGGTGCTGCAGCCCTTTTTGGTGGAGGTGGATACCTTGGTGGTTATTATCGTCATAGAGGCTTTTATGGTGGTGGACATTATCGTGGTGGAGGTTGTGCTTGTGCCTGCGCTTGTGCTGGAGGAGGCGGAGGTGGCTGTGCTTGCGCCGGAAGTGGTAGAGCAGGTTGTTCGAGAAAAGACTTCTATGGAACCAATCTAACGACCAAGAAACTCCAAAAAGCAATGAAATCCTAACAGAAATACCTCGGTCCAGAAAATGGACGGAGGTATTTTTGTGGAAGGTACATATTCCAAAAGAAAACGAATAAAATGAGAATAGAATACAAAAAAGAGAGGATTTGGAAAGTATGAAAAAATTTAGAAATGTACTACTTCCTATCATTTTACTCGTTGTACTTCTGGTACTAATCTATGTACACGAAAAAAGGGATGTTGGAACAGGTGAAACGATTGCAACCAATGCGGGAATTGAGAACTTTTCTCAAATCGAAAACAAGTCCATTGGCTGGGGAATTAAAAGAAATGATAATCACAGTGCACCAGACCTAGGAAAAGAGAATAAAGCCATTATGGATGAATATGAAGGAATTTGTCTTGGAAACAGCGAGAAAAAACAGATTTACCTTACCTTTGATTATGGGTTTGAAGCCGGATATACCCCACATATTTTAGATGTGCTAAAAGAAAATGATGTCAAGGCAACGTTCTTCATTACAGCCCACTATGTCAATACGGCAGGAGATTTAGTAGAACGTATGATAAAAGAAGGACACATTATTGGAAATCATACGGTAAATCACAAGTCTATGCCAACCATATCCCTAGATAAAATCAAAACAGAAGTTATGGACTTACATCAGATGATCTATACAAAATATCAATATGAAATGAAATATATCCGACCACCAAAAGGAGAATACAGTAGAAGAACAGTAGCCTATACGAATTCGCTTGGATACAAAACCGTTATGTGGTCTTTTGCTTATGACGATTGGGAGCAAGACAGACAAGGGCGAGAAGAATATGCTAAAAAGAAAATCTTAGATAATCTCCATAATGGCGAGGTTATGCTCTTACACGGAACTTCAAAAGATAACAGTAATATATTAGACGAAATTATCAAAGAAATCAAAAAACAAGGTTATGAAATCAAAAGTTTAGACGAATTTGAAAGATAACAAAAACAGAAGGGCAAGCAAGGCTCTTCTGCTTTTTTGCTGTTTCAGTTGAAAAAAGAGGGAAAATGTACTAAAATAGATGGGTAGAAAGTGAGAAGGGAATGAAAGATATAGAATTAAGAGCCATTCGAGAGGAAAAAAGAAAAGCAATCGAAAGGCAAGATAGCAAAAGCGAACAAGAGTGGACAGCAAGAGAACTAGCATGGTTAGAGGAACAGGTAGAAAGATTGCCAAATGTTAGAAGGATGAGAAGTCTACTTGCATTGTATAAGCAACAAGAACGAAAAGCAAAAAGAGCAGGAGATGTTAGAACGGTAGAAATCTATCGAGAAAAAGAAGAAGCATTAGAAAATAAAATGCTAGCACGACAGCCAGAAAACCAAACCATTTCAAGGGATTTAAGAAAAAGATTACAAAAGCGACTACAAGTTGCAACCGAGGCAGGAGATACCGAAGGAATAGCAAGATATGAAGCACAAAAAGAGGAATTGGAGAGGCAAAGAGGAACAAAAGAACCGCAATCTGAAATAGCAACTGATACCGGAGAAGAAAGAAGAATAGCACTTGCAAAAGCAAGACAGGCAATCTATGAAAATGAGAATGTTATTCAAGTAGCAGAGGAAATCAAAGTGTTAATGGAAGGGGCAGAAATAGCAGACAGGAACTTTCTCTTAGCCGAGTTATATCTCCATACAGGATTTTCACAAAGAGCATAAAAATTTCTAAAAGCATACAAAAGAGAATTAAACGAGGCGGGCAAAAGTGTAAAACTAGTGAATTTGGGACTAGAAGTGGTACTAAATTCAAGAAGTACAAAATTCAGTTGGGATGAATTTTGGAGAAGAAAAGCCGAGTTAGAAAAAATAGTAGAACACGAAGAGGAAGAAAAGTAGCACTGCTAGAACGAAACATGGAAAAGTGCTAAAATACAAGGAAAAATAGGAGAGAGAAATGCTAAAAGATTTATGCTTTGAAATTATACAAACTTGTCCAAACCATTGCAAGTTTTGCTCATCAAGCTCGTCGCAAGAATCAACAACGATTGTTCCATTTGACCAATTCAAAAGGACCATCGATCATTTCTTAAATAATGGCGGAATTGAAGAGGTTTCGCTTTCAGGAGGAGAGCCATTTTTGCATCCAGATTTATATCAGATGGTTCGCTATTGCAAAGAAGCGGGAATACGAACGGTTATCTTTACGAGTGGAATTCAAAGAAGAGCACCGTTGGCAGAAGCGGAACGAAAATGGATTGAAGAGCAACGCAAACAAAATCTGCAAGAAATACAAGAACACGAGGACTGGAATGAAAGACTAAAAAGAAATGTTAATCGATATTATGACCGAATGTTAATGCCACCACAATTTGGACCAATTCCAAGGCAAGACTTGGAACAGTTAAAAGCGATGAGCTTAGACAAAATTGTTTTTGATTACCAAGCCTATGAAGAAGAAACAGACCAAGAACTAATGGGGAGAAGGGGATTGCACACGTATTTAATCGACTCTTTGATTGCAGCAAGATTATCTGGCTTGTATGTTGACGCGCACTTTATTCCAATGAAACCAAACTATAGGCAATTTCCAGATTTATTAGAATGTTTAGAAATTGCAAAAGTACAAAGTATTAGTTTGCTAAACTTTGTGCCACAAGGGAGAGGTAGAACCAATCGTGAAGAACTAATGCTAAAGGAAGCAGAACTACGAGAATTTGCAGAAATCTTGGAGGGAGCACGACCGAATTTTAGTGGAAAAATCCGTATTGGAATACCACTTTTAGGAAATGTAAAGCATTTGTGCACTGCAGGAACGGAAAAACTAGATATCAAATTTGATGGAACAGTTTTACCTTGTCCAGCCTTTAAGGAGATTAGCGTAGAAACTATGCAAAGATATGGAATTCGCTTATGGAATATCTATGAGGACTTAGAAAATGTTGTGGTACCAGGTGGAAAAAGAGAAAGACTACTTTGCCAAGAAATATATGGCTTTTGCAACAGTGTCGTAAAAAGAAAAGAAGCAAAATTAGAGGGAGAAGAAGCGGAAAAATAAATACAAAAACTGGAAAAGTGTTTAACAAAGAAAAAAAGAGATGGTAAAATAAAGACATAAAAAAGAGGCAGGAAATTATTCCTTACCTCATAGGTTATTAGTTTTGATTGGAGTTCTGAGCATGGACTTCAATCTTTTTTTGTCCGTCTTGGAATTTCAAATATGTATTGAAACCAAGTTTTGTAAGTAGAGAAATAAACAGACAAATGGAAAACGACAACCATTTGCCTGTTTGTTTTATGTGGTCTTTTTGGAAAGAAAACGAACAGAAAACCGTATATAAGGTATGACTAGTAACAATAGTCGTGCTCATTATCCTTGCAGGCATTACGCTTAATGCAGTCATAGGCGAAAACGGAATAATCTTACAAGCAAAAGATACGAAGAACTTAATTAGCAATGAAACAACCTATGATAATGCTCAACTTGCACAACTGCAAAATGAGTTAAAAGATAACGGCTTATATAGTGGTATAGGGATAATACCAGGGACAGATACAGGTGGAGGCTCTGAGGGAGGAGAAAACGGCATTGGTGGAGGCAACCAAGGAGGACAAATCAACTCCGGCGGACAAGGTGGAAGTAATAATTCCCAAGGCGGTACCATCATAAATCCAAATAAGAATAACCAAGCAGGAGGAGAAGTATCAGGAGAGAATGTGCAAGACCCAACTATCAAGGTATTAGATGGAGAACAAATTGCTTCATCATTCTATCGTAGTGATGTAACAGCACAAATTCTAACAGTAGATAAAACCCAAAAGATAAAGTATGTTTTAACAACAACCGTACCAGAAATCAATGACGAACTTTATCCAAGTGGTTTGGTACGTGAAATAGATA